>JBBRHN010000152.1:0-6250 GCA_038222685.1 Chthoniobacterales bacterium
AGTCACTTAACTTTCGCCTCTCCGATGTCCTTTCGTTTTTCAGCCCTCTGTGCGGCTTCCATCCTTTGCCTTGCCATGCCGCTCCTCGCGCAAAACCCGAGTCAGCAGGGACGCGATGCGGCATCGTCGAATCCCCCTCCAGCTGCCATCACTGGCGAGGAGCAATCGGCGTTTGATTACGCGCGCGGCTTGGATGAATCCGGAGCTACCGATCAAGCCCTCGCCGCCTATCGCGGGTTTCTTAAAGCTTATCCCGCCTCTGGGCTCGCGTCTAAAGCCCAATACCGCGTCGCCGAGATTCTCGAGGCCGCAGGCGACCTCAGTAGAGCCTTCGACGCTTATCAGACTCTCATCACGCGCTACCCCGACACGCCGGAATTTGAGAAGTCCGTCAGCCAGCAAGTCCTAATCGCGAACGCCTACCTTGCCGGAAAAAAACTCAACTTCCTCGGCATGGCCATCGTCCCCGCCACAGATCGCGCCGAGTCGATGTTCTCCTCGATCCTCAAAAATGCGCCTTTCAGCAAAAACGCCCCCATCGCCCAGTTCAACCTCGGCCTGACCTACGAGAAACAAGGCAAACTCAAAGAAGCCTCCACAGCCTATCAAGGCGTTCTCGATAAATACCCGAACAGCTCCATCGCCGACGACGCGGTCTACCAGATCGGCTACCTCTACATGCAAGTCGGCGCAAGCGGACGCTCTGAAGACCTTTCCTCCCTCGTCCTTGCGAAAAACACCTTCGAAGACTTCCTCCTTCAATACCCAAACAGCGAAAAGGCCGCGCAGGCCCGCGATAATCTCAAGACGATCGGCGACAAAGAATCCGGCGACATCATGGCCATCGCGCAATTTTACGACCGCTACAAAAATTACCGCGCCGCCGCCATTTACTACAACGACGTGATCCGCCGCCAACCCGGCACTCAACAGGCCACCCTTGCGAGCACCCGCCTTGAAGAACTCCGCAGCAATGTCGGTGACGACGCCCTCCGCACCGGCCCCGAGCGCGCAGAAACCGGAGAAAAAGCCGCCCTCCGCCGCCGCCTCCAAGCTCAAGTCGAATCCTCCGCACTTGCCGATTACAACGGCCCCGCCCGCCGCGACATCGTCCCCGACGAACTCCCCGTCGTGACCAAGCCCCGCCTCCGCACAGATGTCCGCGATGTCCGCCCCCTCCTCCCGGCTGTCGAACCCGCTCTTCCGACCAACCCATGAGAATTTCCGCTGCTGCCATCCTTTGCCTCGCCGTCCTCCTCTCCGGTTGCGGATACAAACTCGGCGAGATTCGCCCGACCCCGATGCGCTCCATCCGCACGCTTGCCGTGCCAACTTTCAAAAACATCACCTACGAGCCCCGCGTCGAAGTCCTCCTCGCCGACACCCTCGTCAAGGCACTCCAGACCGACGGCACCTACCAAATCGTCTCCGAGGTCAAAGCCGACGCCATCCTCTCTTGCACACTCACCAAAATTCAGCGCCGCCCGATTCGCGCCGTTCAAAACAACGTCCTCGCAACCAGCGAATTTGCGCTTGATATCACCGCCGCCTACCGCGTCGAAGATCGCCTCACCGGTGCCATCCTCATGCAAGGCTCTGCAATTGGTAAAACCACCTTTTTCAGCGGAGACGATCTCCAGACCATCGAGCGCCAGGCCATCTCAAACGCCGCCGCCGATCTCGCCAACGAGATCACCGTTGCCGTTACCGAGGGCTGGTAGTCCCACCGTCGCCACGTGCTGAGCGTCGTTCCCACTCCGATCGGCAACCGGCAGGATATCACCCTCCGAGCCGTAGAGACTCTCCGCGCCGCCGACCTCATCGCCGCAGAGGACACCCGCCACAGCGGACTTCTCCTCCAGCACCTCGGCATCAAAAAACCCTTCGTTAGCCTCCACGAGCACAACGAGGCCGCGCGCATTGATGATCTGATCTCCCGCCTCGCCAGCGGAATCCACATCGCCCTCATTACCGATGCCGGCATGCCGGGCATCTCCGACCCCGGCCATCGCCTCATCCGTGCCTGCGTCGCCCACGGCCTCCCCCTCACCGTTCTTCCCGGCCCATCCGCCGTCCTCACCGCCCTCATCGGCTCGGGCTTTCCAAGCGACCGCTTCTACTACGGCGGCTTTCTCCCCGTCAAAAGCGGACGCCGCTCCGCTGAGCTCCTCCGCGCTTCGCAACGCTCCGAAACCAGCATCTATTTCGAGTCCCCCCATCGCATCGTCCGCACCCTCGACGTCCTCCACGAACACTGCCCGGACCGCCCGATTTGCGTCGCCCGCGAACTCACCAAAACCTTCGAAGACTACCGCCGCGGTCCCGCAAAAACCCTCTCCTCACATTTCAACGCCCACCCCCCGAAGGGCGAGATTACACTCGTGATCAGCGGCGCCGACCACCGCGCCATACCTCTTGCCGATGAACCCGACAACGACGAGCCCGCCACTCCTTCCCCATGAGCGCGCCCTGCGCGTCGGCCTTGCTCTCGCGCTGCTCCTCGCACTCGTCGCCCTCGCATGGCTCCAGCCGCGCGGCAAATCGTTCCTTCCAGGCCTGCCCTGCGGATTCCACGCCGTAACCGGACTCCCCTGCCCCCTCTGCGGCGGCACCCGGGCAGCCCACGCCATCCTGAGCGGCGACTTCGCCCGCGCCAACTCACTCAATCCTCTCGCCTACCCCGGCCTTGCGTTCGTCATCGCCCTAGCCGCCGTCCTGCTCATCGAAGCCGCCCGCCGACGCCGACTCACAGACTGGGAAGCCCTCGTCCGCCGCCACCTCCGATGGGCCCCCATCGTGATCCTCCTCCTCGTCGGATGGTGGATCCCCCACATCCTCCTCGCCCTCCGCTCCACCAACACCGACCTCATCGACCTCCGCAATCCCATTGCCGCAAAACTTAAATCCGCTATCGACCAACCCTGATTTGGACTCAATGGGAAGTTAAAGGGCTTTGGTTGGGCGGGGTCATTCTGTGCGGGACCTTTCTGTTGAGATTCTCACACTTTCAAAGACCCAACCCTTTTTGCCGTTCCTGGAAACTGATCTCCGGGGCTTCGTCCACTTCTCAAGCGGGCGAGACGCCCACGCTCCTGTAGCCGAAACTCACTCGCTTTTAATCACATCCCTCCCTCCGCGTGCTTCAGTTGCCGTCCCTTCTTGCCTCGCCGAAGCGTCCGTCGAATAAACCGATTTCAGAAAATGGAAATGGTATTACCTACATAAACTCCGGCAAAGCAGTGGGCGATGGGAGGAGGTTTTGAGAAAGCAAGGCATCTCGAAAATGGCGGAACCCGCCTTTTTCTGCGGCCCCGAGTTCGAATCGAATCGAGCGGGTCAGGTAGTCGAGAGCGACGGCTGGATCTTCGGTGCCGGCGGCGATTTCGCCGCGTGCGAGCCTGCCCGCGGCGGCGACTTGGCGGAGCAAGCGCGCCACGAGTTCGCGATTCTGGCAGCGGGTGTGGAACACCCAGATCGCGAAGACGAAGGGTTTGCCCGTCCACGCAAACCAAGCCTCGCCAAGATCCGTAATCTGCCAGGTCGGGTCGAGATTTTTGCGGTAGGCTAGCGCCGGGTCACCTATGAGGAGACGCGCGGCGAGCGGATCGGCGGACGTTATTACCAGCCGGGGCGAGAGATGAAAATAGTCTGCGAGCAGGACGCGAAGAAGGTTCACGGATGTGCGCGACGAGGGATCGAGCAGAATTTCCGAAACGTCCTTGAGCGGCTGGCGGTGGGCAACAAAAACACTGCGCACAGGGCCTTTTGCCGAAATCGAAAGACCATCGACGGCGCTCGATTCGCCCATGCGGAGGACCTCGAACACAGGCAGCAATGCGACGTCGAGTTGGCCTTGTGCGAACGCATCGGAAAGAAGCGACGGCACCTCGAACCGGACTTCGTTCTCAATGCCCCACACAAGCGGCCGTGCGTTCAAGTAGGGCACGCAGCCCACGCGAAGACCGGGCGGAAACAGCGGCGTCATTAAGCAGCGAGCGGTGCGGCGAGAGGCTCGATGCGGCGGTAGTAACTGTCGCGCGCCATTGGATCGCGACCGGCCTCGCGGATGGCTTTTTCCATCATGGCGACAGATTGCTCCTGCGGCGTCTTTGCTCCGGCCATGTGGAAGATTTTTTCCTGGTGAATCGTGCCGTGGAGATCATCGACGCCGTAGTTGAGCGAGAGCTGCGCAATGGGGAGCCCGAGGCTGATCCAGTAGCCTGTGATGTGGTGGATGTTATCGAGATAAATGCGGCTCACGGCGAGGTTGCGGAGTTCCTCAAACGCGGTCGCGTGGGGGAGCCCTTTAAGCCCGGGACGCGCGCCTTCGGGCTCAAACGCAAAGGGAACAAAGCCCGTAAAGCCGCCTGTCTCGTCCTGCAACTCGCGGAGACGGCGAAGATGATCGACACGGTGCGCGATCGTCTCGATATGCCCGTAGAGCATGGTGCACGTGCTGCGCCCGCCCATTTGATGCCACGTCCGGTGAACCTCCGCCCACTCTTCGGCGGTCTCTTTGCCTTTACAAATTTGAGCGCGGATTTCTGGATCGAAAATCTCAGCCCCTCCACCCGTAATAGCACCGAGCCCGTGCTCGCGAAGAAGCTCCAATGTTTCCCGGATCGATTTTTTGAACACGCGCCCGGCGAGATGTCGAATCTCAACGGCGGTGAAGGCCTTGATCACAAGGTCGGAACTCAAAGCGCGAATGGCATCGAGCAACTCTAAATACCACGTGCTCGGCAACGTCGGGTGCAGGCCGCCGACCATGTGAATCTCCGTAATCCCGGTGTCGAGCCCCTCGCGAACCGTCTGCACGATCTCGGGAATCGCGAATTCAAACGCATGCGGCTCGCGTTTTTTTGCACCGAAGGCACAGAACTCACACGAGAGAATGCAGACATTGGAGTAATTGATGTAGCGGTTGTGAATGTATGTGGCCACGTTGCCGTTGAGTCGCTCGCGGACGATGTTCGCAATGCTTCCGAGACCGTTGATGTCGCGCGTGCCGTAGAGCGTGACGGCGTCCGCGTCGGTAATCCGCTCCCCGGCCTGCACTTTTTCAAAAACAGGGTGAAGCTCTCGGGCTAGCAGGCGGGCGTGGACGGACATATTTGTTAAAGGGCAGCATTGAAGATACGTCGTCAGGGC
This sequence comes from Chthoniobacterales bacterium, assembly GCA_038222685.1. Taxonomy (GTDB): domain Bacteria; phylum Verrucomicrobiota; class Verrucomicrobiia; order Chthoniobacterales; family Terrimicrobiaceae; genus JBBRHN01. The sequence goes on from JBBRHN010000152.1 coordinate 5,152, forward strand.
GCAAGCCGGATTCGGATGCCCACAAGCTTGCAAAATTTCTTTGTTTTCGCAGAAGCGTCGGACAGGCTGGAAAGCGATGAGAATTCTTTCCGGCATCCAGCCATCGGGCATTCCCCATTTGGGCAACTACTTTGGGATGATGAAGCCTGCCATTGAGCTCCAAGAGCGCGGTGAGGCGTTTTATTTCGTGGCCGACCTGCACGCGTTGACAACGGTTCAAAATGCCGAGGCCTTGCGGGCCTACTCACGCGAGTTGACGGTGGATTTCCTCGCGTGCGGACTCGATCCCTCGCGCTCGGTTTTTTTTCGGCAATCAGCCGTTCCCGCAGTCACCGAGCTCGCGTGGATCCTGAGCACGATCACGCCGATGGGCCTGCTCGAACGCTGCCACTCGTTTAAAGACAAAACCGCGCGCGGGTTCGCGGCCTCGCACGGGCTCTTCGCCTACCCCGTCCTCATGGCGGCCGATATTCTCCTCTACGACAGCGATCTCGTTCCCGTCGGCAAGGACCAAAAACAACACCTCGAAGTCACACGCGACATCGCGGGGAAAATGAACGAGACGTTTGGCCACATTTTCAAACTCCCCGAGCCGAGCATTCGCGAAGACACCGCCCTCGTCCCCGGACTCGACGGCGCGAAGATGAGCAAGAGCTACAGTAACACGATTGAAATTTTCGAGCCGGAGAAGTCCCTCAAGAAAAAAATCATGAGCATCCCGACGGATTCCACACCCGTCGAAAGCCCCAAACCCACCGAAAACTCCGCCATCCTCGGCCTCTACAAACTCGTCGCCTCACCCTCCGATTACGCGGCAATGGAAGCAGATTTCCAACGCGGCGGGGTCGGATACGGCGACTTCAAAAAACGCCTCCTCGGGGGCATCTGGGAGTATTTTGCTCCACTGCGCCAGCGCCGCGACGAAGTCCTCTCCGACCCGGGCCTCGTGGATCGCGTGCTCGCCGACGGTGCGGAAAAAGCCCGCGCCGTAGCCGATGACGTCATGCGCCGCGTGCGTCTCGCCGTGGGTCTATAGAGTTCGGACTATTCCTTCCAGAATTCAGGCGTCGCCGATGAAGTCATTCGGGTTTAATCTTCA
>JBBRHN010000153.1:0-6238 GCA_038222685.1 Chthoniobacterales bacterium
CGAGTCCGTCACCATCGAGCCCGCCTCGCCGGAGGAAATCGCCCACACGTGCAAGGTCATGGGCGGCGAAGATTGGCAACTCTGGATCGACGCCCTCGCCGCAGCCGGCGCCCTCGCGAAAGGCTTTCGCACCGTGGCCTATTCCTACATCGGACCGGAACTCACATGGGCGATCTACACCGACGGCACCATCGGACGCGCAAAAATCCACCTCGAAGAAACCGCCAAAAACATCAGCTCTCAACTCGGCGAAGGCACTGCGGTGGTGTCGGTCAACAAAGCCCTCGTCACGCAAGCCAGCTCGGCCATCCCCGTCGTCCCGCTCTACATCTCGATCCTCTACAAAATCATGAAGGCGCACGGCCTCCACGAGGGCTGCATCGAGCAAATCCACCGCCTCTTGGCTGATCACTACACGTCACCCACCGGCCCGAAGCTCGACGACAAAGGCCGCATCCGCATCGACGACTGGGAAATGCGCGAAGAGATCCAAGCTGAAGTCGCCCGCATCTGGGATATCGTCACCACCGAGAACATCGACGAGGTCTCCGACTTCGCCGGCTACCAAAAAGAATTCTACCGCCTCTTCGGCTTCGGACTCGAAGGCATCAACTACGAGGCCGAGTCCGACCCCGTGCGACCGATCCCAAGCCTGAGCTAGACTTTGGCTGTGCCTTTGCACTCGGGGTATTTGGTGCAGCCCCAGAATTGCTGACCCGCGTTTTTTGCCGGTCTTGGCAGTGCGAAGCGCCATGAGGCCGTCGCACTGGGGGCACTTGGGGATGTTGGGATCGGGCGATTGTTCCGCGTTGCGATGTGCAATGCGGGCAGCAGCCAGTTGTTCGCTGTAGCCCCCACCTTCAACGAACTGCTTCTCCAAAGCGGCAATCTGCCGGTCGAGAAGATAATTTGCTTGGTGGATCAGGCAGATGAGGGCGTTCGCCCGAATCGCGGGATCCGCATGGTCGAGCCATCGCGCGTAGAGCGCGTAACGCTCATGATCCGACAGATCCGTCGGATCTGCCGGATCTTTTCGAAACTCCCGCGGCACGCTCCGCACTGCCATCGCCTCGGGGCCGCCAGGCGACCTAGCAAGCAGCCGCCGTTGGCGCAAGTAGTCCTCATAATCGAGCAGCAGCTCTTCGAGGCTCGCATGGGCGACGTTCATGAGGCGCAGCTCCGTTTGCGACGAACTGGCCGACGCGCGACTGCCCTCCGCAATGTTCTGGCGGCCAGAGCGCGCGGCTTGCACCATCTGATCCACAAGCCGCGAACGGGAGTCCACGAACTTTTCGCAAAACCAAACGGTCGCATCGTAAATGAGCGTGGACGTCTGAAAACTGCACGTCTCCCGGTAGCCGCCGCTGGATCGCAGTTTTTTTCATGCGAATTACGCTCAACTCCAGAGCCGCCGATCCAGCGTGCGATACTGAATCGCCTCGCCGATGTGGCTGGACGCGATCTTTTCGCAGCATGCGAGATCGGCGATCGTTCGAGCCACTTTGAGAATCCGGTCGTAGGCACGCGCGCTTAGGTGCAGGTCTTCCATTGCGTGGCGAAGAAGATCTTGGCTCGCAGAATCCAGCTCGCAGAATTTTTTAATCTGCGAATGCCCCATGCGCGCATTGCACGCCGTTTTTCGCCCCTTGGCAAAACGCGCCGCCTGCCGTTCCCGCGCGACAACGATCCTCTCGCGAATCGCGGCTGAAGGCTCCGCGGCCTCGTTGCTCGAAAGGTCGCGATACTCCACGGCGGGCGCATCGATATGGATGTCGATACGATCCAAGAGCGGGCCGGAAATCCTCGCACGATAGCGCTCAATCTGCGCCGGCGAGCACCGGCATTCCCTCGTCGGATCGCCAAAGTAGCCGCACGCACACGGATTCATCGCCGCGACCAACATGAAGTCAGCCGGAAACGTCATCGTCCCCGCCGCGCGAGAAATCGTCACTTTCCCGTCTTCCAAAGGTTGGCGCATCACCTCAAGGGTCGAGCGTTTAAATTCCGGGAGTTCGTCGAGAAACAACACGCCGTTGTGCGCGACGCTCACCTCGCCCGGCGTGGGATTCGTCGAGCCGCCGAGCAGCCCGATGTCGCTGATCGTGTGATGCGGCGAGCGAAACGGACGCGACGAAACAAACGCATTCTTGTCATCCAGAAGCCCGCAAATGCTGTGAATCTTCGTCGTCTCGATGGCCTCTTCCAATGTCATTGGCGGGATGATCGTCGCGATGCGTTTTGCCAGCATGCTCTTTCCCGACCCAGGCGGCCCGATGAGAAGAATATTATGTCCGCCCGCAACGGCGACCTCCACCGCGCGCTTCACAAGTTGCTGCCCTTTCACCTCCGAAAAATCAACATCCTCGATCCGCCCCGCTGCCAGCCGCACGGCCGCGTCGCCAATCACCGGCTCGAGTTCGTTTATCTTCGCGAGAAACTCATACGCCTCGCGGAGATTGCTTACACCATAAACATCGATGCCCTCCACAATCGCGGCCTCCGCAGCATTAGCCCGCGGCAGAATCACCGCTTTTTTTCCGCGCCGGCGAGCCTCAATCGCCATCGGCAATGCGCCTTTCACCGGACGAATTTCTCCGGTCAATGCCAACTCGCCCGCGACTAAACAACGTTCCAACCGCGGCAGGCTGGCGTTTTGCGCTGCCGCAACCATTCCGATCGCAATCGGCAGATCAAAACTCGGCCCCTCTTTTTTAATATCGGCCGGTGCGAGATTGATCGTCGTGCGCTCCCTCGGCCAACGAAACCCGCTGTTGGCAATCGCCGTCGTCACGCGATCCTTGCTTTCCTTCACCGCTGTATCGGGCAAACCCACCACGATAATCTTGGGTTCGCCCGGCCCTGTGTTGACCTCGATTTCAACCTCCAACGCATCAACACCCTGAATGGCCGCCGAGAAAACACGAGTGAGCATTCGGTCTTTTATCAGACACGCCCCCGCATTGTCCAAACTCCAAACGACTAGAATTGCTTGAGAAAACGAAGATCGTTTTCGACGAGCATACGGATGTCGGGGATTCGGGAGAGATTCATGGCGAGGCGGTCGAGGCCAAACCCGAACGCGAAACCGCTGACACGTTCCGGATCGTAAAGCCGGTCGCCGCGTCGCTCGCAGATGGCTTCAAAGACGGCGGGGTCAACCATTCCGCAGCCAGCGAGTTCCATCCACTGGTTGCCAAGTGCCTCGGCGCGGATGTCGATCTCGTAACTCGGCTCGGTGAACGGGAAAAAATGCGGGCGAAACTGAAGGTCGGTTTCGGGTCCAAAAAGTTCACGGAAGAAAAACTCGAGCGTGCCTTTGAGGTCGGCGAGGCTGACGTTCTCGGCAACGTAGAGTCCTTCCATCTGGGTGAATTGCGCGAGATGCGTGGCATCGACTTCGTCGCGGCGGTAGGCGGCACCGGGTGCGATGATGCGCACGGGCGGCGGGCAGGTCTCCATCACACGGATTTGAATCGTCGATGTGTGCGAGCGGAGAAGGCGTCCGTCGGGAAGATAAAACGTGTCCTTTTCGTTGCGGGCGGGGTGATCGGGCGGAGTGTTGAGCGCATCGAAGCAATGCCATTCCGTCTCGATATCGGGCCCATCAGCAATCGCAAAACCCATGCGCCGAAACGAGCGCACCACGCGATCCAAAAGCTGCGTGAGCGGATGCAGCGTGCCGGCGGGATTGGCCGTTCCCGGCAGGCTGAGATCAAATCGCCGCAAGGCCTCGGCATCGGCCTCTTCGAGCAAGCCGAGTTCGCTCACGGCGATTGCCGAGGTTACGGCCTCGCGCAGCGCATTGAGGAGCTTGCCCGCCTCGGGACGCTGTTCTTTGGGAACATCGCGCATGCCTTCACTCAACGCCGTAATGGCACCGCTTTTGCCAAGGTAGCGCACGCGCACAGCATCAAGTGCCGCACGATCAGTCGCCGCCTTGATGGCGGTCAACGCCTCCTCACGGAGCCCTTCAATTTGCGAAGTCATTTCAGGATTTGTCCACTACGGCGTGAAAAAAGACGAGGCGGAAAATTGTTTCCGCCCCGTCCAAATTTCTGGTGTCCGCAAAGTTGCGGACGAACTAGGCGCGCTTGGCCGTGAGGGCCTCGCTGGACTTGGCCACGATCAGGTTGAACGTCGCCTCGTCTTTGATCGCGATGTCCGAGAGAACCTTGCGGTCAATCGTGATATTCGCGGCTTTGAGCCCCTCGACGAATCGCGAGTAGGTGACGCCTTGAGCGCGGACAGCCGCGTTGAGACGCGTAATCCAGAGCGCGCGGAAGTTGCGTTTGCGGGTCTTCCGGTCACGGTAGGCCCAGTATTTTCCCTTCATCTGCGCGTCTTTGGCGTAGCGGAAGAGTTTGGAACGACGTCCGCGATACCCCTTCGAGGCATCGATCACGCGTTTGCGGCGTGCGCGGCTGGCGGGAGCATTGGTTGCTCTTGGCATGTGATATTACCCCCTCTTTCGAAAGGGTCTCCTTGGAGCGGCTGTTCGTTTCGTGAGATCCCTGGACTCGCCAGCTCCGTATCCCGGGAAAAGTCCCGGGCAGTCCGTGGGATCGAAAATGGTTCGTGCTTAGTTGTGGAACGGCAGGCAAGCCTTGATGCGTTTGACGTCCGAATCATGGACGACTGCGGACTTCGCCATCTTGCGTTTGCGCTTCGCGCTCTTGCTGGCTAGCAAGTGCCGGCGACCGCTCTTGGACCTCATGAGTTTTCCGGTCCCGGTGACCTTGAAGCGCTTGGCGACCGACTTGCGCGTTTTGCTGCGTGCGATTGATTTTGGCATGGGAAAAGTTCGTCAGACTATCAAACAGAAAGGCAAGCGCAACCAGAATCTGAAAGTTTTTTGGCCGGGTTCGCTCAGCGCCAATGGGATTTACCCGTGACTTTTCCACCACTTACGAAATCCGATGTTGCTTAACCCCTTGCTGGTTTCACGAGCAGCCGGGTTCCGGAACGGAATTTCTATTTAGGCAAAGCCAATTGCCTCCGGTGCACCAGCGCGGCGAGGGTTGTGTCAAGAAGGACATCCAGCCGCTGGCCGGCATCATCTGCAAGAAACCGCAGGACAAAATAGCCGTGTTGCTGGAGAAGGGCGTCCTTGCGGCGATCTCGGCGGTAGGCTTCGGCGTCGCCGAGGTGCTGCGCGCCATCAAGTTCGATCACCAGCCGGGCCTCGGCGCAGAGAAAATCCACCTCCATTTTTCCGGCATTGTCGAAGGGAATCGGGAGCTCGGCGTTGAGACGAAAGAGGCCTCGGGTTTGCGAGAGGGTATCGAGACGGCGGAACAGAAACGCCTCGCTGGCGCTGCGGGCGCGGGCCGCGCCTTCTGCGTCGGGGGCGAACTGCCGGGCCGCGTGAAGGAAGAGGTCCGCCAAGGGAAGCGTCACGCCATCGCGGATGAGCCGCCGCACGCTGGCGGCATAGTCTTTTTTCCAGTGTGGATCAACGGGCAGCGGAACCTCCACGGGCCAGCCGGGAACTGCACTGGCGGGCAGAAGGATTTCGTATCCGATGTCCTCGTAGCCGCGGCAGCGTTTGTCGAACATGCGCGAAAGCATGGGCACATCGAGATCGGCGTAATCGTAGATCCGCACTTCGCGTTTTCCCTCATGGAGCCGATGGAGGCGTCCGGCGTATTGCGCAATCGTTCCGCGCCAGGAAACAGGCAGCGCCAAAAAGAGGGTGTCAAGGCGGGGATCGTCAAAGCCTTCGCCGACAAACCGCCCGGTCGCCAGCACGACGCGCGGACCTTCGGCCAGCCGGGAGAGTTCAGCACGCAGGGCCTTTCGGCCCATTCCGCCTTGGAGGATGACGACACTCGCGACGGACGGCGCAAGTCGCTCCGCGAGGGTTTGCAGGTGCGCGGTGCGTTCGGTGAGGACGAGCGGCGAACGGCCCTCGTGGAACGCCACAACAACATCGGAACAGATCAGGTGATTGCGCGCTTCGTCAGCGGCGAGATTTTCCACCAGGCGCTGAAACTCCTTCCTTGGGTCGGCGTCCGGTTCGGAGACATCGCGGAAGCCCGTGGGACGGACAAAAACCTTGTGGGTGAACGGCCGCGCCGCGGCTTGTTTTCGGGCATCGACGCGATGGCGCACCGGGCCGCATTGAAGGAAAATGATGGGGTGATGCCCATCCTTGCGGGCGACTGTCGCTGAGAGGCCGATGACGAACCGCGCCTTGGCCCGCCGGGCGACCAACTCAAAACTGCGGGCGGAGAGGTGG
>JBBRHN010000154.1:0-6212 GCA_038222685.1 Chthoniobacterales bacterium
GCGCTGGCTGTTGCAGTTCTCGGGGATTTGCATCCAGTTTTTGAAGTTGTCGCGGCGTTGCTGGCTGGCGGGATGGCGCTGACTTCGCATGTGGCAAAGTCGGGAACGCGGCTCGTCGCGAATGGTTCGCCGGAACCGGTATCTAACATTGGATTAAGTCTGGCGGAGGACGGGATTGTTCTCGCAGGACTCGGGTTGATTGCGTGGAACCCGATCGTTGCGCTCGTAATTGCGGTCGTGGCGACGCTGGTGATTGTTTACTTTTTGCCGAGGATGGTTCGGGGGATCCGCGCAAAGCTTTGGCTCGCGTGGAGAAAGCTGAATGCCCCCGCGGAGGATGACGAAACAGCCGAACTTGCACACGAACTCCCGCGTTCATTCGAGGACGTTTTGCGACGTTCCCATGCGGGGAGTTCGTCGATTCTCTGGGCGACGCCATGCCTCAGCGGCGGAGGGCCGCGCATGGTCTCAAACTTACGCGGGTGGTTGGTGGTGCTGGATGGCGAGCCGGACTATTTGTTTTTCATCGCCCGGCGATGGACAGGGACATTTCTCGTCGAAATCGAAATCAAGAAAGCACTGATCGAGCATCGCAGAGGTTTTCTGTGCGATCGCGTCGAGATAACTGCTGGTGAAAGCAAATCGCGTTACGTGTTTGTCTTTGAGAGGGGCCTTACTCTAATAGCGGCAAAAGTGGCATCGAGCCTCCGGGAGAATGCTGACTTGCGGATTGAAGCATTGGCTTGAGCGCCAGCTCTTCGGCAAACTCGCAGAGTTGCCCAATGCGGCCGGGTTGGAGAGAAAGCGCCTGGCAACCGGCGACGCCGGCGGCAAAGTCTGATCCCAGAAGCCGTCGCATAGCTTCCCGGGCGACGCGAAAGCGTTTGCGGCTGCGCAACCCGGCACCGAGTCGAACGATTCGCTGCGCGTTGTCGAACTGGTCATGCGCAAGCGGCATCGCAAGCTGCGGGATACCCGCCACGAACGCCTTCGCTGTCGTGCCGATGCCTGCGTGATGCACGACCGCGCGGCAATGCGGAAAGAGATTTTCAAAAGCGACATGGCGGACGTGAAACACGTTTGGCGATGTGCCGACTTTCGGCGCGACCCGACTCACAAGCAACGTGCGAATGCCCAACGATTCGCCAACACGGATAGCCAAGTCTTGAAAGTCGGCCACGTGGAGATTGGCGGAGCCGTGCGTCCACACAACCGGAGCATCGCCTGCATCAATCCATGCCTGTAAGTCCTTTGGGAGAGCCAAGGGTGCTGCCTGATCGAGGGGAAAGCCAAATTGCTTCGCGCGGGTTGGCCATTCCGGCTGGGGCGCGCCGAACCACTCGGGATAGAGGAGACCGATCCCTTCACCGCCCATTAAGGCATCGTTGTAAAAGCTCTTCCACTGCGGAAGTCGCAGCGTCTGACGGAATGCGTTCACGCGCGGGAGCAAGATGCAATCCATCCCAAAATCCATGAAACAATAAGCGATCCTCTTAACAAAGTGGGGCATCGACTGCACGATGCGGAGTTCTTCAGTTGCGAGGGGAAAATCGTCCATGCCCCGAATGCAGACGGGTTGCAGGTGGAGCATCAGTCGAGGCACGCCCATGGCCTCGGCAACGCAGACAGCTCCGAAACTAAATGACGTGGTCACGACGAGATCGAATTTGCCCGGCAGAGCACTTATCACACTTTGATAATGCGGGAGAGACTCTGCCATGATCTCGGCGATGCGAAGGGTCCCGCGTCCGGGCTTCCAGAGCACGGGATCGCCGGCGATCTTTTCGAAGTCGGATTCCGTGCCAATAGGGTGCCACTTCAGATCGCGGACGCGATGGGCGTAGTGGGGATTGACGACGACCTCGGGTTGGTGACCGCGTTCGCGCAAGCCTTGTGCAAGCCAGACGAGGGGGTTCACATCGCCTTCGCTGCCGAAAGGGACGAGCAGGATGCGGAGAGAACGCTTCAAGACCTAGAGACGCTGAAGAGCCGGAAGTGCGTATTCGCTTTGCAGGCGTTGACTATTTTTTTCGATGCTCCCGGCGTCGAGAAATATTTGGCCGGGATCTTCTTCAAACTCGATTTTCTGAAACCCGTCGATTGGATGCTTAGCAGCCTCGGACAAGTCGGCAAGACTTTTGATTTCGCGTCCGTTAAGTTTTCTGACGATGAGATTTTCAAGGCGCTCGTAACCGACAGAGTCAGGCGATGGGAGCACTTGGGAGAGGAACACAACTTTGCCACGGTCGGCGGGAAACTCCTGCTGAAAGGCATCGTGATAGACCAGCCGCTGCGGCGCTTCCTTCACCCAATCACCGCCCCACTCTTGAAGGAAGGCGCGCGAAAGCTCGAGGAAAACCAGACCGCCGAGAATGACATATTTGGGGGCCTCATCCATCACAAAGGATTCGCTCAGAGCCGTCTTCTGATCCTTAGCTTCTAGGGTAACTAGCACTTCGATGACATCCCCCTTGCGGAATATCTTAAACGTAGCGATATCGCCCGGATAGGAGGCCGTATTCGTGATGTGACTAAATCCGATGCGCCCGAACTCTTTATCGTCGTAGTTGCCGTCCTGATCGATGGGATGGCCGTTGACAGCGAGGATCACATCACCTTGGGTAAGTCCGGCTTTTTTCGCTGAGCCGCCCGGAAGGACATCGGAAACATAGACGCCTCCAGGTTGGGTAAGCCCAAGATAACGACGCAGCTGAGGATCGCGCGTCGGAGCAAATGCAAGGCCCGCTCGAGGAAACCGGGCATCTTTTCCCGAACCCGGATCGGCAAGAAAGTGCAGGATCACGGCAGGGGGAATGATGTCGGCGGTCTGACTGCGCGCATCGTATCGCATGAGGAGCCCGAGCAACCGTCCTTCCCTCACGGCCGGTAGCGTGAAGCTGCCGTCGCGTTGCTGGAGCGGTGCGCTGAGGCGAAACACGAGAAGTCCCATATTATCCATGGGGTAACCGGCAAGGGTGATGGATGTGAGCGTGCCCGGCGTCTCAGCGATCTCTCCGTTGGCTTCCAGTTGTAAAACACTGGCGCGATCCCCCACCCTCGCACCGGAGTCGAGTGGAAGCGGCTTCATGCCATCGAGAAACGCAGGATCTGCCGGACGAACGATGGCGAGATTGGATTCGTAATCCACCCGTTCCACGACGGCAGTGGACTTTTCGGCGGTCGCGGCTTTTTCGAGTTCGACGTAAGTGTGATTTCCAACCAATTCGGCCGTTACGAGGACTTTGCCGCCCTCGATGAGCACTCCGAGGCCGCGTCGCGAAAACGGGTTCTTCTTCGTCCACGGGCGGAAGAAGTCGTAAGCCTGTATCGTCGAGTTGACGCGAACGACGGAAACGTTGCTCGGGCGCGCGGGCGGAGTTGGCTTTGCAATCGGCGTGGTGCCGGAGAAAGCGGACACCGGGATGAGGATCAGGGCAAGGAGAGCGAGGCGGGAAATCATTTCAAAAGATTCTGTTCGCGGCTGACGCCGTAACGGCTGAGGATGCGTTCGCGCGCGGCGTCGACAGCCTTGCGCTCGAGAACGATCGGGCGTCCCGCACCAAGCATTTGGATCACGTAATACTCGGACGGCTCGGCAAAAGCGGTGGCCACATCTTCTAAAGAGCGAATCTTTTTGCTGTTGATTTCATCGACGATTCCGAAGCGTGAATCTCCTGAATAAGCATTGATGGGATCAGCAAGAATTCCGCTGAGAACGACAATCTCCGGGCGATCGACGTAAAGTTTATCATCGACGAAGAAGTCAAACGTGTAGCGGAGGCGAAGGTCATCCGGGCTCAGAGCGGACATAAAGTTCTCGTCTACAGGCTGAAAAACCAGGCCGCCAAAAAGAACGAACCTCGGCTTTTCGTTATAAGCATTGCTATGCAGCGTAAATGGCCAGGGGCGGTCGAGCGGGACGTTGAGTTTGATCAACTTGCCGTCGCGCAGAGCTTCAAGTTCCACCTTGTCGCCTTTGAACTTGCGTTCGACAACTTCGGCCAACTCGACGGATTTTCCTTCCATCTCAATGGTGCCGTCGCTCGCAATTCGGAGTCCATCGATCTTCAATAACACATCGCCCGGCAGCACGATGCCTTCGGACGATCCGCCGCCGTAAACGCTCCCCACGACGACTCCCGAGTCCTCATCAGTGAGCCCCAGAGCGGCCCGGGCAGCAGGGTTAAAGAGGCTATGATAGCTAACAGCGAGGTCCACATAGCGATCGTATTGCCCGTCTTCGACATCCTTCAGAAACCGCCGAACGACCGGGGTCGGGATCATGTAACCGACATTTTGCGCCACATCGCCGCTATAGCCTTGGAAGGCGACGCCAACGACTTTGCCATCTTGCAAGACCGGGCCTCCGCTGTTCCCGGGATTAATCGCGGCATCAATCTGGATCGTGAGGTGGGAATCCATGCCAGAGTGCGAATACGGCTGAAAATCGATGCGGGAAACAATGCCGCGAGTGACGGAGAGTCTCGATCCGCCTATGGGATATCCATAAACCGAAACCGTGGATTCAATCTCGGGAATGCCACCGAAATCCAACGCCGCCGTTCCACGAAAAAAAGCGGGGTCATCCACGGTAAGAAGCGCAAGGTCGCAATCGTGTGCTATGTGCAGGACGCGGGCGGCGTAAGGCTTGGGGTCGCCTTCCTTCGAAACGGTGAGAAAACGCGAATTACTGACGACATGCGCGTTGGTCATGATGCGATTCCCGGAAATGATAAAACCCGCACCGACGCCGCTTCCGACTTCACCGGGATTCCACGGTGCGCGGTAGTTAGGATCCTGCGAGGTCGCCTCGATCCGCACCAGGCTCTTGGCAACGGGAGCCGCCTGCAAGACGGACGCAACGAGGAAAACTGCGGCAAAAACTGACAAACGAAACATCTGTGCGAAGGTATGCAGCGCGCGCGCTTTGACAACTGCGATTTTTCGCGAGCCCACGCCACGCGGGAAATTCATCGCCGAGAAGGGCTCGTGATGTGCGGCGGTTTGAGGTAAATCGGAGCGGCGATGCTGGCGGATTCCGCGTGCCGTGCGAGCAGCGAGGCCAGAGGACATCGAATTGTCGCGTCCGGGAGGTGAGGTAATTCCGAAGTTGAAAAAATTGCGGCGTCCGCAACGTCGATGAGTTCCGAGGATGCGATGAGTCGAGGTCCGTCTGCCAAGACACCACGGCAAACCCGCGCAAAAAACCATTGTCCCGCGCGGGCATCTCCAACAACGCAGTAGTCCGTCTGATCGTATCCGAGCAGCGAGCAAACGCCGAGCACCGGCACGCCGCGGGCGCGAGCGATCCCCCACCCTGCCGAGATCGACGCCCTTAGCGCGTTGTAGCTGCCAGGGCCGATACCCACGACAACCCGGTCGAGCGCGATGTCTGCGGTCACCAATTCGGCGAGGGTTTCAAACAACGCTGTTCCGCGTCCGCGAATGTTGGCGAAGGTTTTTTCGACCAAGAGATCGCCGTCACTCACCAACGCCACGCTGCCGAGTTGAGCGGAGTTTTCAATGCAGAGCGTGATCATTCGGGACGGCCCCCCCGGATGCGACGCGCGTCGCCCTCGATCGTAAAAACCAAACGCCACGCCGTCGCGGGCCGCGCATGGGGAAACTTCGCCGCCCAATCGATCACGCGGACGCCGGGCGACGAGAGCGAATCGTCAATGCCGAGTTCGTCCAATTCCGCGTCTGACTCGATGCGGTAGAGGTCGAGGTGAACAAGCGCGCCATCGAGATACTCGTGAACAATCGGGAAAGTGGGACTCGAAACGGCGGCGGGATTTTCGCCCATGGCCTCGGCAAGCCCCTTGACGAAACACGTCTTTCCCGCTCCGAGCGGACCGTCAAGCGCGAGCGTGACGCCCGGCCCGACGATTTCGGCCAGTGCACGACCCGCCGCGAGTGTCTCTTCTTCGGTCGAACACAAGAGTCCCTCCGAGGTGAAGATTTTGTCACAAACGGGATTTCGATTTGCCATGCGCGTAGGATTCTAGTTCGCTGAACTCTGTGAACTCAACCACGCAATCCTCACTCTGGGCCCGATTCCAACAATATTTCCTGAGCTACGACGATCTGGGCTTTTCCATCGATATCAGCCGAATGGATTTTCCGGAGGATTTTTTCACTGGCCTCGCCATCTCCGCCGACCGGGCCTGTGTCAAAATGAAGGAACTCGAAGCCGGCGCGCTGGCGAATCC
>JBBRHN010000155.1:0-6203 GCA_038222685.1 Chthoniobacterales bacterium
TTGAAAAACTTGGTGGGCTCAAAACCGACGACCTCACCGGCGATCTTACAATCAAAGGCCGTCGTATCGAATCGCTCAAAGCGGCGAATGCCACTTCGTCCCGTCATGAGGGATTCCCAAAATGTCGGGAGGTCGTTGCCGATTGGCGTGACGACTCCCATTCCTGTGACGACTACTCTTCTTTCGCTCATGTCTGGTGGTGGCTGTTAAATCAAATTCGAACGGGCTACTAGGCGGAATGGTTTCCGTCTTGGCAATCATATTTTCCGCAGGTGTTAAAAGCGAGCGGGCAAAACGCGCTCGTTCCGCGATCCACACCGTGGGCAGCAAGGGATGGGGTCAGGCGAGCTGTTTTCATATTCCATACTGCAAACGGCACATCGCAGACGGAACCGGAGTGCCTTGGTGGCTCTTCTTCGGCGACCACCTTCGACCAATATCCAAACACCGAGAATCCCGGCAAGAAAAACGAACAGCCAGATGAAAACAAGCCAGGGGAGTTCGATGTGAATCATCGCGCTGCGGATGGCTGAACATCGTTGCCCCACGAGAACGAAATGTCGCCCCATGTTTCCTCGGCGTCGGAAGGTGCGAAAGCGAGTTGCGCGAGCAAGGTCGCAGCCGAGGTATCAAGAGCCGCGTCGCCGGATGAGTCCTGGAGAAAAACGTGCGCGACTTTGCCATCGGCGCGAACATTGACGAGAAAGCTCAGGGTCTCCGGCGGGATGCGGCCGGACGTTGCAAACTGGCTCCCGGCAGGCAGCGCAGGTGCGCGAGCGGCGAGCGGGGCCGAGGCTTCAAGGCGGGTCGGCAACGGTGGGCGGGCAGCGGGTCTCGGCGAGACGGGCATCCGCACCGGGCCAAAGTTCGCTTCGGCAGAGACCTTGGGCTGGACGACCGTTGGAAGGGGTGCCAAAGCGGATCCTGCCGCGGCGTAAGTCGGGAGGTAGGCGACGGTCGTCGAGGCCGGAACGGCGTCGCCACGGCCTGGTGCAAAAATGGCGGGATCGTCGGCAGGAAGAAGGACGGCAAGGCGCTGGGCGTCATCACTGCCGGCGAGCGGAAAATAGGCGAAGATCGGATCAGGACGTTCGCCCTCGGAAATAGGGTAAACGATTGAAAACACAAAAAATATGCCCGCGTGAAAGACGGCGGCGACGATGAGCATAAAAGGCAGAACGAGGTGGAGTTGATGCCGCCCCGGCCAGTCAAAGATCAACCGAACCGGGCCCTGCATCAGCGCGCCTCCGAGGTAGCAATGACGGCCGGGAAGCCGAGTTCCAGCGCGATGGTCAGCACTTCGTTAACTTTGTCGAAGGGAGTCTGCCGGTCAGCTTTGATGATGATGGTGCGCTTGCGTCCGCCTTGCGCTAGGAGTTTCTGCCGGAGTTCAGGTGCCGAAACCTGTTCGTCGTCAAAATAAATTGTGGGCACGGGGGCGGCGGTCACGCTAATGATTTGCGGATCGCGCTGGGGGGCGAGGAGGAAGGGCGACTGGGGAACGGAGACGGCGATGCCCGGTTGAAGGAGAAACGACGTGCTGAGGACGATGAAGAAAATCAGTGAGAGGATGACATCAAGCGCCGGAGCGATGAAGATCAAGGCGGGATGCAGGCCCGGGGAGCGGACAAGTTTCACGGCGCAGGGGGGGAATCGCCGCCGCGGAGGATTTCGATGGTCTCGATGGCGGCGCGTTCAATGTCGTGGATCACATCATTGACGCGTGCGGAAATGAAGCTGTGAGCGACAAAGGCCGGAATGGCCACACACAACGCGGCGGCCGAAGTGAGCAGGCTCTCGTAAACGCCGCCAGCGATTTCCGCCGCCGTGGCATAGCCGCCGTGGACGGAGATTTGGTTGAAGGCTTCGAGGAGTCCGAGAATGGTGCCGAGCAGGCCAATGAGCGGCGTGGTGTAGGCGATGGTGCCGAGCAGGGCGAGGTTGCGCTCGAGGCGGGGGACTTCGAGTTGACCGGCCTCCTGAGCAATTTCGCGCAGCTCGCTGCGGGGCGCGTCGTGTTTCAGGAGCATGGAGTGTAGCACGCGCGGAACGGGCCCGTTCGTGCCGGCGCATTCCTGCACGGCCTCGGCGAAATTTTTTCGCCGTAAGAGATTGGCGAGTCCGCGGAGGAAATCGCCCGTGTGAATGGACGCGCGATGGAGAGAAAAAATCCGCTCGGTAAAAACACCCAGTGCCGTGATGCTGCACAGCAGGATGATCCACATGAGGGGGCCGCCTTTTTGCAAGAGTTCAAGCATGAGATCAGTGGATGCGACGCGTGGTGCCGTCGGTGTGTTCGTCGCCGGCGGGCAGGGTAAGCCGGGCTTTGGTCAGTTCGCCGAGAACCGCAGCCATCTTCTCGCGCACGCCTGGAACGAAGCCGCGATCTTTGTGGAAGACGAGCATGGTGAGATCGTCGCGATGGAAAAAACTAATGACGCCCTTTTCGGTGTGAAGTGTCACAGCGGGCACGCTGCCGACGCCCATGCGGGCCGTCGAAGTCCGCATGGCAGCGAGCATTTCCGAGGCGTGAGCACTGAGCGAGACAAGATCGATATTGGTGGGAGCGTTGTGCGCGGCGATGAGCACCGTCTCGTGCGCCAATACGCACGAGTGGATGCCTGGCAATTCGCAGCAGAGTTCGATCACACGGGCCACGGTAAGTTTTTCCTCGGTGAGAAAAAGAGCCTGCATGGATGATTCGTCATCGATTTCCGAAACCGGTGTGTGAGTGATGAGATGCTCCGTCTCGAGAACGTGGACGAGGCTGGGCTCTTGTAGAATCTCGGGCTCAGGCTCGGGCAATGTTTCGGCGTAAACGGGCTCGGGGTTCGGAATTGATTCGGCATACGCAAGCTCGGGAGCCGGTTCTGCGTAGATTGGCTCGGCGTAAGCGGGCTCGGGTTCCGCATAAGCTGCGTTGGGTTCAATGGGTGCGAGATCGACCGGCGGCTGCGGCACGGCAGGCATCCTCATCAATGGCGCGAAACGCGTTGGAAGCGGCGGCTGGTCGTCGGGTTGGGCACCAGGCAGCGGGGACGTCGCCTCGAGTGAAACTGGCTTGCGCCGAAACATCGGGAGACCGACCACGGGGATGGTACGTTTTTCGGGAACCTTCGGAATGCGTTGAGTGGCCGTCGGGGGCGGAACGTTGACCATCGGTGGCGGCGGAACGGGCGTCGCAAAAGCCTGCGGCAAGGGATTTTGATGTTCGGGCGGCACAGGGGCAAGCCGGGCAATCTCATAAGCGGTATGTGGCGGGAGCGGGATGCGCGATGTCTCGGTGACGGGTGCCAACTCCTCCGGCGGGACGTCGGTCGCCGCGATTTCGATCTCTGAGGGCGCGTCGGGAATTTCCTCCGCGTGTTGCAGCATCTCGTAAGACAAAGCCAGAGTGGAGACAGGCAGTGCTATTTTTCCATCTCCCGTCTTCACGTGCAGCGGGAGCAATTCGGCGAGGCGGGAAAGGCGGATTTTTGGCACGCTGGACGAAAAAATTTCGTCCGCAGGAAACTCCACCGTTTGTCCAACATCGAACGGCGCGAGCCGGTTGGCTGCCGGAATCAGCCTGTCGAGCGCGGCAGCAGAAACGCGAATCGTCTCCGGCGGCGTTGACCAAAATCGGTATCCGGGGTTCATCACCGTCGGGGCAGGTATCGCTTTAGGTTGTTTCATCGGCAATTCTCGATTATCGAAAGATTTCTGTCCGAAGCAATACCGTGGAACTCAATTTCAAATTTACTCAAGACGGCCTTATTCCCGTCATCGTTCAAGAAGCCTCCGGGACGCCCCGGCCATCCGGGCGCGTGCTCATGTTCGCGTGGATGAATCACGAGTCGCTCAAAAAAACCCTCGATACGGGGTTGATGACCTACTGGAGCCGCTCGCGAGGCAAGCTCTGGCTCAAAGGCGAGACCAGCGGCCACACGCAGCGCGTCGTCCGGTGGTTTGTGGATTGCGATAAAGATGTCCTTCTTTTCGAAGTCGAGCAGTCTTCCGGCGCCTGCCATACGGGCTACGAAAGTTGCTTCTTTCAGGAACTCGACTCCGCCGCAAACCCGCTGCCGGTTGGCGAGGGCAAAATATTTGATCCGGCGGAGACCTACGGGAAGTAGAGAAAAATTCGCGGGGAGCGCTGTTGAAATCGGGGTCGTCACGCGTTAGACTGTCTGCCTATGAGCGTGGCACTTGCGGAAGACGAACTGGTTGACAGGATTCTTGAGGGACGGAGAGTGACTTCCGAAGATGCTCGTGCTCTCCACGCTCTCCCGCTAGAAACTCTCGGCTCGCTCGCCGACGCCCGCCGCAAGGCCGCGAAAGCCGCCGCTTACGACGGACGCGGCAACGAGGTCGTTACCTACATCGTGGATCGCAACGTCAATTACACGAATGTTTGCAATGTCTATTGCAAATTCTGCGCGTTCTATCGCACGGAAAAAGACGATGACCACTACGTGTTGAGCCTTGAGCAAATCGACGAGAAGCTCGACGAGTTGGCCGTAGAGGGTGGCGTGCAGGTGCTCTTGCAAGGCGGACACCACCCGAAGCTGGGTATTGATTTTTACCTCACCATGCTCTCGCACATTCGAGAAAAGTATCCGCAAATTAACATTCACGGGTTCAGTCCTCCGGAGTTTAATCATTTCGCTGAAGTTTTCAAAATGCCCGTTCGCGAGGTGATCCAGCGATTTATCGAAGCAGGGCTCGGGTCGATTCCGGGCGGAGGCGGAGAAATTCTTGTCGATAGCGTTCGCGATCGGATTGCGCCGCTCAAATGCAAAAGCGACGCATGGCTTAATGTGATGCGGCAGGCGCACGAACTCGGCCTGCGCTCGAGCGCGACGATGATGTTCGGGCACGTCGAGACGTTGGACGACCGCATCGAGCATCTCGAACGCCTTCGCGCCGCGCAGGACGAGACCGGCGGCTTCACGGCTTTCATCTGTTGGACGTTCCAGCCCGAGCACACGAAGCTCCGGGCGGAAACTGTCACGTCTGCCGAGTATCTCCGCATGCAGGCCATCGCGCGGATCTACCTAGATAATTTCGAAAATCTGCAAAGCTCATGGGTCACGCAAGGTCCGAAAATCGGGCAGATCGCGCTGAGCTATGGAGCCAATGATTTCGGCAGCGTGATGATGGAGGAAAATGTCGTCTCGAGCGCGGGCACGACGTTTCGCTTGAACTCCGCCGACATCGAACGCCTGATTCGCGAGGCTGGCTACGAACCCCATCGCCGCAGCACGTGGTATGAGCTGTTGAACTGATATGCTGACCGACACACACGCCCATCTCGACTACCCGGAATTTCAACCCGATCTCGACGCCGTCATCGCCGCCGCCCGCGACGCCGGAGTCACGAGAATCATCACCATCGGCACCGGCGTTGAAAGCAGCCGCCGTGCGGTGGCGCTTGCCGAGCGCTTTGAGCATGTCTATGCGGTGGTCGGACTTCACCCGACCAATGTCGAGGAGGAAACCGGCGACTGGCTCAGCGTGATCCGCGGGCTTGCGTCGCATCGCAAAGTCGCGGCCATTGGCGAGACCGGACTCGATTACCATCGTCTCCCTTCGGAGCAACTGGCTTCCGCTCCCGCCATCTCCGCGCTCCAGGCCGAGATGCCGCAGGATGCCGAAGCGGCCATCGTGGACGGTGCCTACAAAGCCGCGCAAGCCGAGGCCTTCGCTGCGCAACTTGATCTCGCCGCCGAGTTTGGGCTCAACGTCGTGATCCATCAGCGCGACGCATGGGATGATACGCTGGCCATGCTTGCTCCCTACACCGGCAAGGTTCGCGGCGTGTTTCACTGCTTCGGCAACACTCCCGATCAGGCCGGCGAAGTGATCGGCATGGGACATCTCGTGTCCTTTACTGGCATCGTCACGTTCAAAAACGCTGAGCTCGTCCGCGAAGTCGTTGCGAAAATTCCAGACGACGCATTCATGGTCGAGACCGACTGTCCCTATCTCGCTCCTGTGCCCTATCGTGGCGGACGCTGCGAGCCGGCGCATACACGGCTTGTCGCTGAAAAATCGCCGAACTCCGCGGGACGGATTTCGCCACGATTGCTGCGCTAACGGAAAAAACCGCGCAGGGATTTTTCCGTCTGCGTTAGCAGCGCCTATTTGTTAACGCCGCTTTTCTTTTTGGCGGGCTTCGGAGTTGGCGTTGCTTCAAGGATCGGCTTGATCGGGTCGGTGGA
>JBBRHN010000156.1:0-6181 GCA_038222685.1 Chthoniobacterales bacterium
CTCGTTCGCAGAGTCTTCCATTGATCTGGGTGACAGATAACCAATCCCAGTTTTTGAGAAAGTTGGCTCGGCTTTGTAACGGTGTTGATTCGCCGCCGCCTCCTCGGCGATGTCGGCTGCACTCAGGTGCTCCAGCAGATCCAGACGCAGTTTCATCGTCCATAAAATTACCATAGGATAGCACACATGGCAAGGGGACGAGGAAAAGTTTGAAGTCTAAAGGATGAAGGCGGAAGTGAGGCGGGGCTTGCGTTTGGGGCGGGGGTTGGGCAGAAGAGGGGGGTATGGGTTTTCTTGATGCGCTGCGGGTTCCGGAGTTTCGGTTTGGGGACTTTCTTGTGCCGTGGGGGATGGTGATCAGCGTGCTGGGGTTTCTTTTGGCGTGGGTGACGGTGATGGTGTTGGAGCGGGTAGGGTGGACGCGGGGGATTTGGCATTTGCCTTTGTTTTTTGTCGCTTTGAGCGTGGTGTTTGGGTGTTCGCTAGGGTTGATTTTTGCGCCATGAAATTTCCGGCTCGCAACTATTTGGTAACAGCGGCGGTGATCGTTCTGGCGGGGCTTCTGGCTTGGGCGATGTTTGCGCGTTACACGACACGGCCATGGACGCGCGATGCGCAGGTGCGGGCGAACATTGTCGGGATTGCCAGCCGCGTGGAGGGGCCGATTGTGCAGATTCCGGTTCGGGACAACCAAGTGGTGAAAAAAGGTGATCTGCTCTTCGAAGTGGATCCTGCGACGTTTCAGGCGCAAGTGGACGATGCGGCGGCGAAGCTGGCGCAAGCCGAGGCGAGTGTTGTGCAGAACCAGCAGGAGTTGCAACGCCAGACGACGCTCTATCAAACGAAGGTCAATGATTTGAAAGACTTGCAAAATGCGCAAGACTCGTTTGCCGAGGTTCAAGCCGATGCAGCGGCGGCGAAGGCGACTCTCGAGTTGGCGCAATTAAATTTGTCATATACGCGGGTGGTGGCTCCGGTGGATGGGTATCTGACGAACGTGAATACTTCGCCAGGAACCTATGTTTATGCAGGGCAACAGCTGTTGGCCTTAGTGGATGCGAGTTCGTTTTGGGTGGCTGCTTATTTTAAGGAGACGCAACTGCGGCACGTGGCTGAGGGCGGGAAGGCGGTGGTGCGCTTGATGGGCCACGATCGCGAGCCGTTCGAGGGTGTGGTCGATAGCGTGGCTTGGGGTATTTTTGTTTCCGACGGCTCGACCGTGCAGTTGCTGCCGGACGTTAGCCAGACGATTGACTGGGTGCGGTTGCCTAACCGGTTTCCGGTGCGAGTTTTGGTGAAGGGAACGCCACCCGTGCCGTTGCGAATCGGGCAGACTGCTTCGGTGTCGCTCGGGACTAAGTAGTCAGCCAGGCCTCGGCGGCGGCGTGGCTTTCGTGGTCGTAGTGGTGCGCGAGAAAACCTCGGTCGGCGGCTGCGGCGCAATTTTCAGCCATGTCGTCGAAGTAGATCGTGGATGCGGGATCGACGTGGAATTTTGTGACTGCGAGATCAAACACGCGCGGGTCGGGTTTCATCATGCCTGACTCGAACGAGTAGATGCCGTCCGAGAAAATCTCAAAGACGGAATACTCGCGGCGGATGAATTCGAGGTGAATGTCGCCGATGTTGGAGATGAGAAAAACGGGCATCGATTTCGCGAGGCGGCGGGCGAGGGCGGTCATCGGAAGGTTTTCGTCGAAGATTTCCTGCCAGATTTGGATGAAGTCCTCTGGCGGGCCCGCGTCGCTGAATTCCGGCCGGACAACGTCGAGGAACGCGTTTCGGTCGATGCGTCCGCATTCGTAGTCGTTCACAGCGGCGGTAATGCGGGCGCGGTCGGGGGCTTCGGTGAGACCGTTTTTCTGCATGAGGCGGCGCGCGGCTCGCATGTAATCGAAGAGCAGGAGCACGTTGCCGATGTCAAAAATGGCTGCTTGGATTTTCATGGAACGAGGGACTCGACGCAGGCTGAGGCGAGTTCGGAGGAGCGGGGTTCCGAGAGCGGGAGACACGCCTCGCGGCGGGCGAGATAGACTAGGCCGTCATTTGAGAAAAGACGAGTGACGGCTTGAGCGATAGCTTTTGGCGAAGCCGCGAGTTCGCCCGAACCGCTCTCGATGAGGAGTTGCGAGTTGCCCTCTTCCTGGCCGGGCACGACCTGTGTAATGATCATCGGGGTGCAGGCTGCGAGAGCCTCTTGGACGGTTGCTCCGCCGGCTTTGCTGATGAGCACATGGCTCCGGCAGATGAGCTCTGAGATGTTTTTCACCCAGCCGTGGACTTCGATGGGGATGCCGCTTTCTTGGGAAATGGCGCTGATTTGAGCGGCCAATTTTGCGTCGTGACCGGCCGTGACCGTGAGTGCGATGTCGGGGATCTTGATGAGTTCGCGGACGATGTTCGGCGCTAGATGGTGCGAGGAGTTGACCATATAGAGAACGTGCCATGGCGCGCCATCGACACGAGGCGAAGGTTGTTGGAAAATGGGCGCAACGGGAAAGCCAGTAACGCGGAGGCGATTTTCGGCAACGCCCGCTTTGAGGAGCACGTCGGCAGTGGCACGGTTCGCGACGCAGAGCAGGTCGCTAGGCGGGCGATACCACGCGGAGTTGATCGTGAGGGAGTCCGTGACGAGCGTAAGGATTTTCGCGGAGTGCGTTTTGCCGTTACGGCGGAGAAATTCGATGAGGTGGCCGTAACCCGGGTAAGTCGAAACGATCACGTCGGGCTCCATCTCGCAAATGAGCGTGTCGAGATGGCGGGCCGCGCGTCCGAAAACCCCGATGCCGTTGCCGAGAAGAGACGGATGGTCGAGCAGACCGAAAGCGATTTTCCAGAGACCTGGCGCGTGGTTAATCGCGGCGAGATAGGCGTCGCGCACACGGAGATTGAGCCAGCCGTAGGTTTCGTTAAACACATCGTGCACCTCGACTCGCGCGTCCGGATTGCGCGCTTGAAGCGCGGCCGCAAGGTTTCGTGATGCCGCGTTGTGCCCCTCGCCGAAACCCGCCGTGAGGATCAGGACGGATTTCAGAGCCATTTCTTGCGTTTGAAAAAGACCAGCATCCCGCCGACAATCGCTATGCAGATGAACCAGAAATACGCATACCCGAACGGCCAGTGCAGTTCGGGCATGTTCCATTTCATTTCGGTGTCGAAATTCATTCCGTAAACGCCCGCGAGGAAAGTGAGCGGGATAAAGATCACAGAGACGATGGTGAGCACGCGCATGATTTCATTCGTGCGAAATCCGAGGCTCGAGAGATAAAGGTCCATCAAGCCCGCTGTGAGATCGCGATAGCTCTCGATCATGTCGATGATTTGAGTGGTGTGGTCGTAGCAATCGCGCAAAAAAATCTGAGTCTCGCGTCCGATGAGGCCGGTCTCGTCCCGCATGAGGGTATTAAAAATCTCACGTTGCGGCCACGCGGCGCGACGGAGTTGGAGCAGAACACGTTTGGATTCGTAAAGTTTGCGGAGCGAGGCGCGTGTGGGTTTATCGAGGAGTTCCTCCTCCACATCCTCAATCGAGTCGCCCACGACTTCGAGAACCGGGAAAATATGATCCACCGTGGCGTCGAGCAAAGCATACGCGAGGTAGTCCGCTTTCATCTTTCGCGCAAATCCCCGGCCTGAACGCAGCCTCGCCCGCACGGTCTCAAAGACATCGTGTCCGCATTCTTCCTGAAGCGTGATCAAAAAACTATCGCCGAGAAACATGCTGAGTTGCTCGATGGAGAGTTCATCTGCGTCGCCAAAATAAATCATCTCGCTGACGATAAAAAAATGATCCGTGAAGTGCTCAACTTTGGGTCGCTGCGTGGTGTTGAGCACGTCCTCGAGAGCGAGCGGGTGGATATTGAAACGCTCGCCGAGCTTGCGCATCAACGTGATGTCGCTGAGGCCGTCGATATCGATCCAGTTGACTTTCTTGGGATCAAACTTCGCGAGGAGTTCCTCCAACGAATCGAAGTCCGCTTCGAGAATCGATTCCTGGTCGTATTGGATTAGCGTGATCCGGGAAGTCTTGGAGCCCTCTCGCGGCATGAGCGTGGCAGGGGCCGTTCCGGGCGGATGGTAGTTAATCCGAATCATAAACCGTTTCGCTTGGAAGGCTGGCTTGAGCGAGACGGTCTGACAACGGAAAAATGGCGCGAGGCGGATTCCGCTACGCGAAAGGGAGTCGGCTTTGGAGTAGACGTGGGAGAGTCCGGGTTTCGCTTTGGTTACCAGAAGTCTTGCTCCAGCGCGTATCCCTCACTAACTTTCTCCGAAAACCCAGACATTTGTGAACACCTCCGTAACCGCCGTCATCAGTAAAGAATGGAAACAGCGTATGCTGCTCATCACCTTGGCCGTTAGTGGCTTGGGGTGTTGGTTTTTGTTCGATGGGCTCGTTGCTTACCCTCGGAACAATGTGAAAGCCGCCATTTACTTTGAGCTCCGCGAAAAACATGGCGAGGACACGCCGGAACTCAAAGCGGCTTGGGAGGTCGTTCGAAAGGAGCGGGTTTGGAATGATTCCACTCCAAAAAAGATCTACTCCCCCGGCGACCTCCAAACCCAGTTGATCCTCGGGGCGGTGACCCTCCTTGCGGGGGCAGCCTTGCTCTTGTATTTTTACCGTTCCCTTTCGCAAACCACCCGGCTTGAGAACGGAGTGATCACCCTCCCCAATGGCAAAACTGTTGAGATCAGCAAGATTCAAGCGGTGAGCAAGAAACGCTGGGAAAACAAAGGCATCGCCGACTTGGCTTACGAATCGGCATCCGGCAAATCCGCCCGCTTTATTCTGGACGATTATAAATTTATCGGTGCAGCACAGATTCTTGAGGAAGTGGAAAGGAGCCTCAATCCTCCGAGTGATCCTCCTGAAAATGCTGTCTCCGCCGAGGAGCCGATCTAGCAGGTCTGCCCCTGCGTGCAAGGAGCTTGAAAGCTGCGACGACGAGAGGCATTTTACTTAGCAAACACCGATGTCCCCAGTAGAATCCCACCCATCTGCCTACAAGGCCCATGTGCTGCCGTTTTTCCTGTTCATCGGTTTTTTGGCCGTGGTTCAATTTGTGGGGATGTTAGGTGAGGGCACCGGAGTTCCCTGGCTGGCCGACCCGAAGTATTGGATTTATCCTCTTCAAACCGCGATCTGCGCCGGAGCGCTTGTGTATTTTTGGAAATGCTACGATTTTGGCAAAATCTCATGGCTGGTGACCGTCGCGGCTGCCCTGCTTTCCCTCGGGATCTGGATTTCACCGCAATGGCTTTTTGGAGCCGCCCCACGGACGGATGGGTTTGATCCTTCGGAAGTTGGTGACGATCCGTGGCTGGTGGGTTTCACGCTGATTGCGCGATTTGCACGGTTAGTCATCGTGGTTCCGCTGGTCGAAGAAATTTTCTGGCGGGGCTTCTTGCAGCGTTACCTCGTCAACGAAAAATTCACGTCCGTGAAGTTTGGCACATACACACACCTTTCATTTTTCGGCGTGGCGGGGGCCTTCATGCTCGTCCACTCCCCGAGCGATTGGCCGGCGGCGATTGCCACAGGAGTCCTTTTTGGTTGGGTGGCGGTAAAAACCAAAAGCCTTCTGGCCTGTGTCATTGCCCACGCGATCACAAATCTTGGCCTAGGCATTTATATCGTGATGACAAAGCAGTGGGGGTTCTGGTGAAAATTGGTTTTTTCAAATCATCAGAACGGTTGGCTTCTTGTGAAATCCCTCTTTTGCCTTAGTAGCTTGTTTCTTTGAAAGTTACGGATCGCTTTGTCATGGGGCCGATGCAAGGCATTCCGAACATCGAACATCGAAAGAAAAACGAACCCCTCGCGCTTTGCGTTTCGCTGTGCCGACGCGTCGGGGGCGAAGTCCCATATATCCCGCGCACCAGGCGGACCCAAAAGTCGTCGGGATCAGAGTTCCCGAGCGAAGGATTCGAGGTCCGGGCAGCGGACGGCCAAGCGGTGCATGTCATGCAGTTTGGCGGCGACGGCGATCTTGAGGATCTCCTCGCGCAAACCCTCAGGGACCCCGCCGAAACGGACATCAAGGACCTCGATAACGGATGCCTGCAGAGATTCCACTTGGCCTTCTCTGCGACCCTCTTGGTGGCCTTCCTGCCGACCTTCTAGGCGGATTTGTTGTGCGAGTGACATGGCGTTTTTGCGGACGACGGGTTCTTGAAG
>JBBRHN010000157.1:0-6162 GCA_038222685.1 Chthoniobacterales bacterium
GCCGAGACGGGTTTTTCGAGCAGTTACATGCTCGCTGGCCCGGTTTTTGCTATTGAAACCACACTTCCACATGAGCAATTCAGACCACCACGCGCTTCCGATCCAGCAATACATTCTCAACCAGCTGAAGTTCACACTCGCGCGAGACCGCGACACGGCGACGAAGCGGGATTGGTGGATTGCGACTTCGAAGGCGGTTCAGAGCATCATCATCGAACGGATGATCGAGACCCAGGCAGCGCATCACGATTGCAATGCGCGCCGCGTTTATTACTTCTCGCTGGAATTCCTGATGGGGCGGCTTTTTGTCAACAGCATGTATAGCGCGGGGGTCGTGGAGGAGGTCGAGGAGGCGCTTGAGAAGCTCGGCTGCGACATCGAAGGCCTGCGCAACGAGGAGTATGACATGGCGCTCGGCAACGGCGGCCTCGGGCGTCTGGCCGCGTGTTTCCTCGATTCCCTGGCCACGCTGGATCTCCCGGCCATCGGATACGGAATCCATTACCAATACGGACTCTTCAAACAGGAATTCCGCAATGGCTATCAAGTCGAATTGCCCGACGCGTGGATGCAATACGGGACGCCATGGGAAATCGTCCGCCCGGAGCACACGACGGAGATCCCCGTTTACGGCCATGTCGAAAACATCTTCGACGATCTCGGAAACTACGTTTCGAAGTGGGTCGGCTGGAAAAAACTCCTCGGCGTACCTTACGATATTCCGATCCCGGGATTCGGGACAAAGACGGTAAATTTCCTGCGTCTGTGGGAATCCCGCGCGTCGGAGGAGTTTAATTTTGAGGCGTTCAACAGCGGCGGCTACGACCAGGCCGTGCAGGAGAAAAATCGCAGCGAGACGGTCTCGAAAGTGCTTTACCCGAACGACAAAACCGAGAGTGGCAAAGAACTGCGCCTTGTGCAGCAATACTTCCTCGTTGCCTGTTCGCTGCACGACATTTTCCGGCGATATCTGAAGAGCAACACGAGCTGGGAAGCGTTTGCGGACAAGGTCGCCATCCAACTCAACGACACGCATCCCGCGATTGCCATCGTCGAGCTCCAGCGCCTGCTCCACGACGAGAAAGGCCTCTCTTGGGACGCCGCCTGGGCCGTCGTGACAAAGACCTTTGCCTACACAAACCACACGCTGCTCCCTGAGGCTCTTGAAAAATGGAGCGTCGGGCTCTTTCAAAAAGTCCTCCCGCGCCACCTGCAGATTATTTTCGAGATCAACAAACGCTTTCTCGAAACCGTCGAGGCGCGCTGGCCGGGCGACGTGGAAAAGAAACGCGTGCTCTCACTCATCGAAGAGGGCGCCCACCAGATGGTTCGCATGGCGCATCTCTCAGTCATCGGCAGCCATTCGGTCAATGGTGTCGCCGCGCTCCACACGCAACTTCTCAAATCCCAGCTCTTCCCGGAATTCGACGAGCTCTATCCGGGGAAGTTCAACAACAAAACGAACGGCATCACGCCACGTCGTTGGCTCCTCGCGTGCAATCCGCGCCTGAGCGAACTCATCACGTCTAAAATCGGCGACGGATGGGCACGCGATCTCGACAAGCTCCGTGGCTTGGAGCAATGGGCCGACGATCCAGCGTTCCAGAACGAATTCATGGCCGTCAAACACGCGAACAAAGTGGATTTGGCGCACACAATCGCCTCCCTCTGCGGCGTGGAAGTTGACCCCTCGGCCCTCTTTGATGTCCAGATCAAGCGTCTGCACGAATACAAGCGCCAGCACCTCAATCTGCTCCACATCCTCGCGCTTTATCGGCGCATTCTTCAGAATCCGAATGAGCCCGTCACGCCACGTGTTTTCATCTTCGCCGCCAAAGCCGCACCCGGTTACGACCTGGCGAAGCTCATTATCAAAGCGATCAACGCCGTCGGTTCGAAAATCAACAACGACCCGCGCATCAACGGTAAACTCAAAGTTGTTTTCCTGCCGAACTACCGTGTGTCGCTCGCTCAGAAGATCGTGCCTGCCGCCGATCTCTCCGAGCAAATTTCCACCGCCGGCAAGGAGGCCTCGGGCACAGGCAACATGAAGCTCGCGCTGAACGGTGCCCTGACCATCGGCACGCTCGATGGCGCGAATGTTGAAATCTGCGAAGAGGTCGGCGATGAGAATATTTTTATCTTCGGCAATACGGTCGAGCAGGTTCACGAACTCGTCTCCAAAGGCTACAAACCCGGCGATTTTTACAAAGCGAGCGAAGAGCTGCGCGCGGTCGTGGACTGGGTCGGCTCAAATTACTTCACGCCGGACGAGGCACCGGGCATCCTGCGTCCGCTGCACGACAATCTCCTCTACAGCGATCCGTTCCTTTGTCTCGCGGACTTCGACGCCTACAACGAGTGCCAGAAAAAAGTCTCGTCCGCGTTCCTCGATAAACCCAGCTGGGCTAAAATGGCGATTCTCAATACCGCGAGAGTCGGCAAATTCTCAAGCGACCGCACGATCTCGGAATACGCTCGCGACATCTGGCACCTGCCTGCCGTGCCGGTTCCGTAAACGGCGCTAGGGGTTTGAGGTTGACCCAACCCCTGCGGAAGATCAATAAGAGGTTCTTCAATTGGACAACGTATCCATCCAGCGTCCCCGGAACCTTGATTGGCAGCGGGCCTCGGCCTTGCTCTACGGCGACTGGGGCACCAGCAAGGCTTATGTTATTGGGTTGGCGTTTGCGGCGACGGGCTTCGCTTCCCTTCCAATCATCATCGCCGTTTGCGTGCTGACTGCGCTGGTCGGGCTGAACTATCTGGTCGTCTGCCGGTGCTTTCCCGACGGCGGCGGCGTTTATTCGGCGGCCAGCGCGCACAGCAAATTACTCGCAGTCGTGGGCGCGCTTCTTCTCGTAGCCGATCTCACAGTGACAGCGGCACTCAGCGGCTGGGCGGCGTTGAGTTACCTCGGCGTGCCGCAGGAACATGTGATGGTTTGCACGATTGGCGCGATTCTCCTCGTCGGCATGATCAACCTCCTCGGGCCGCGGCACAGCGGGAGTCTCGCTGTCGCGCTGGCGTTGCCCACGGTCCTCGTCGTGGGCGGGATCATTCTTCTGAGCGTGCCGCACTTGACGATCCAAAATCTCCAGCCTCTGAACGATGATTTTTCGAAAACCTGGACAGCATTCGTCGCGGTGATTCTGGCGTTGAGCGGAGTCGAGGCCATTGCCAATCTTACCGGCACGCTTAAGCCCGACAAGGGCTCGGTTATCGGACATCCGAAAGTGGGCCGCGCGAGCGCGAAAGCGATTATCCCTGTGGCCATCGAAGTGAGTGTCGGCACCGCGCTCCTCGGCTGGGCCTTGCTCTCTCTCCCGCAAAGTCTCGCGCCCGAGATGGTCGCTCGCAAAGAGGACATGTTGCGATTTTTGGGCGAGCAATACGGGACGATGAATTTCGGCGCCGTCTTCGGGCATGTGTTTGGCATCGTCGTCGGCGTGGTTTTTGCGCTGCTCCTGCTCAGTGCCGTAAACACCGCGGTCGCCGCTCTCGTGGGCCTGCTTTTTATGATGTCGCGTGAGGGCGATATGCCGCGGAGTTTTTCCAAGCTCAACAAACATGGTGTGCCGCTGGCGCCCTTGGGCATTGCCGTCGGACTCCCGATCATCGTGCTTCTCCTGTGCGACAACTTCGAGGCGCTCGCGGGCCTTTACGCCATCGGCGTCGTGGGCGCGATTTGTGTGAATCTCGGGTCATGCGTCGCGAACATGAAACTCCCGATGCACTGGGGCGAACGCACGATGATGGCGTTCACATTTCTCATCCTCGTCGCCGTCGAATTCACGCTCGCCCACACGAAACCCGACGCGTTGTTTTTTGTCGTCTGTGTGCTGATCATCGGACTCAGCCTCTGGGCTTACTCGCAGAAACTCAGCGGTATCCGCACGCTCACGATGACGCGCGAAGTGGCCGACATTGTGCGTCCGGAAATGGTCGAGAGCCTGCGCATGCCAGCGGCGGAGACGCAAAAAATACTTGTCTGCGTGCGCGGCCTCACGCCCGTGTTGGGTTTTGCCTTTGACGAAGCCGAACTGCGCAAGGCAGCACTTTACGTTCTCTATGTGCGGGAAATCGCCGTGCTCTACCAGTCCGTGGCCGCAGGGCCAACAAACTGGAGGGATGACCCCGAGGCCAATGCGATCCTTGCCACTGCCACGCAGATCGGACGCACGCGCGGCATCACGACCGTTCCCGTGTTTGCCTCCGCCGCGCAAGTCGCTCCACTCATCGTCGACACAGCCGCGACGCTGGGGGTCGATTTTCTCATTCTCGGCGCGTCACACCGCGGCTCTCTTGCCACCATGCTGCAAGGTGACGTCGCATCGGAAGTGGCCCGAAGTCTCCCGGACAACATCCACTTGCTCATCCACGGTTAGCAGCGCGCTTTTTTCCCGATTGCACGGAAGCGCAAATTGCAACGATAGTCTTCCTTATGTTTACCGGACTTGTCGAAGAACTCGGAGAATGCCAATGGCTCCGTCGCACCACAGAATCCACACAGATGGCCGTGCGCGCTCCTATGATTGAACGCCACATCCGCACCGGCGATAGCGTTTCCGTCAACGGCTGCTGTCTCACCGTTTCGGGCCATTCGAAAGAGATCCTAAAATTTGACCTCCTCGAAGAAACCCTCGCCCGCACCAACCTCATGAGCCTTCGACCCGGCGCTGGCGTGAACCTCGAGCGCGCCCTTGCCGCTGACGGACGCCTTGGCGGTCACTTTGTCCAAGGCCACATCGACACCAAAACCCGCGTCCTCGCCGTCTCCAGAACCCGTGCGGACCTCCGCCTCGACTTTGAGATGCCCGCCGATTTCCGTCAATACGTCGCATTCAAGGGATCTGTCGCCATCAACGGAGTCAGCCTGACCGTCGCTGCTCTTGACGCCGGGTCCTTCACCGTCTGGATCATCCCTCACACGCGCGAAAAAACCAACCTCGGCAAACTCGCCGCCAACGACGAGATCAACCTCGAATGCGACATCCTCGCCAAATACGCCGAACGCATCCTCGCTCCGAAGTAAACCCGCCGCCGTCCCTGGCCGACCTGCTCGCGCAGCCTGCTCCCGTCCTCGCGCTCGCACCGATGCAGGACGTGACCGATCTCGAATTCTGGGAACTCACCTCGCGCTACGGCGGCGCTGACCTTTACTTCACGGAATACTTCCGTGTTACGCCGAACTACCGTCCCGAGCGGTCGATCCTGCGCTCGATTGATGAAAATCCCACCGGCCGTCCCGCGATCGCCCAAATCATCGGCAATGACCTCGAATGGATGGCAAAAACGGCCGTCGCTCTCTCGCAACACGCTGTCGCCGGCATCGATCTCAACCTCGGCTGTCCCGCCCCCGTCGTTTACCGAAAATGCGCCGGAGGCGGCCTCCTCCGCGATCCTGCCCGTGTCGACACACTCCTCAAGACCCTCCGCGACGCGATCGAGATTCCGTTCACCGTCAAGACCCGCATCGGCTTCGCCGACCCCTCCGAGTTTGAACCCCTCTTGGAAATCTTCGCGCGGCACAATCTCAGCCTGCTCACCGTGCACGGGCGCACCGTGTCCGAAAAATACGGCCCCGTTGTCCACTACGACCGCATTGCCCAAGCCGTCCGAGCACTGCCTTTTCCCGTCCTCGCCAACGGCAACGTCACGTCCCCGCACGCCGCCGCCTCGATCCTCGCCGAGACCGGCGCACGCGGACTCATGATTGGACGTGCTGCAATTCGCAATCCCTGGCTGTTCCAACAAATCCGCGACCACCTCGCCGGAAAAGCCCCGGCGCTCCCGACGGGTCGGGATGTCCTCGCCTACGTCGAAGACCTCTTTTCCGCGACCTGCTCGCCCGATGTGCCGGAGCGCTGCCAAGTGCAGAAAATGAAAAAATATACAAACTTCCTCGGGGAGGGGATTAATGCGGAATTCCTCCACGAAATCCGGCGCGCTACCTGTCAATCAGAGTTTTTTGAGGTCTGCGAACGCCACCTCAGCCACGACGAACCGCTCGATCTCCTGCCCACTCGACCTAAAATCGTATAGGCCCTAAAAAAAACTCTACTCACCCGCCGGAGTCGGCGAAGGAAAAAACGTCGGTGCATCCTTATTCACCGGCTCCGTCTTCTCCCCAGAGGCAGCCTTTTTTTCCTTGGCAGCCTT
>JBBRHN010000158.1:0-6162 GCA_038222685.1 Chthoniobacterales bacterium
TCCCGAGCAAAAGTGGGACGAAAATTTGCCCGACTGGTATCGCGGGGCACCGACTCTCGTGAAGGACGAATGGGGACGCGAGCGCTGTGTGGCCTGCCAGCTGTGCGAATTCATTTGCCCGCCACGTGCGATTACGATCAAGCCCGAGCAGATCCCTGACGACGAAAAATGGGGTAAGGTCGAAAAACGTCCGCAGGAGTTCGACATCGACATGATCCGCTGTATCTACTGCGGCCTGTGCGAAGAAGTCTGCCCGGAGCAGGCAATTTACCTGCGCAAGGACTACTCGATTACCGGATACAGCAGGGATGAAATGATGCACGACAAGGCGAAACTTTACGAGTTGGGCGGGGTGATGCCGGGGTTGGTCAACAAGTGGAACGAAAAAAAGTAGCCGTCCGCGAATCCGCCTGTTAACAACGTCGCGCTTTCACTAATCCATGCAGCTCGCACTCTTCTGCGCCTTTTCCATTTTAACACTGATCTCCGCCGCCGGGGTGGTCTTCCTTCGAAGCCCCGTCAACAGCGCGATGTGCCTCGTGCTTTCGTTCGTGGGTCTGGCTGCCTTGTTCGTCACGCTCGACGCGTTTTTCATTGGCGTCATACAGGTGCTCGTCTACGCGGGAGCCGTGATGGTGCTGTTTCTCTTCATCATCATGCTTCTCGATTTGAGAGCGGAAAAACGACGCAGCGTGAAGCTCTCGTCGTGGGTCGGCGGGGGCATCGTCATCGGCGGGTTCGTCGCGGCACTCACGCAAGTCCTCGCCTCGCTCCCCGCCCTCCAAGCCACCAAGCCCCCCCTCTCAAATCCCGCAGTGAACGACGTCGCCGCCGTCGGCGAGCTCCTCTTCCTCAAATACAATCTCCCCTTTCAAATTATCGGCGTCCTCCTCCTCGTCGCCACCATCGGAGTCGTCGTCCTGAGCCGAAAGGAGCTGAAGTGAATTGCGGATCGCGGAGTGCGGAGTGCGGAATTGGCTTCGCCACGAGCAGCACAATCCGATATCGTACGCTTCGCTTAGAATTCCGCAATCCGCAATCCGCAATCCGCAATCGAAACTCCGCAATCTCGTAGCCGTGCCAACTCTCGCCAACTATCTTCTTGTCAGCGGGCTCCTGTTTTCGTTGGGGCTTGCGGGTGTCTTGCTGCGGCGGAACATTCTTGTGATTTTCATGGGCCTTGAGCTCATGCTCAACGCGGCGAATCTGTCGCTGGTTGCGTTTTCGAGGTTCAATGTTTTGGACGGACTGCCGAACTACAACGGGCAGGTTTTTGTGTTTTTCATTATCACCGTTGCGGCGGCTGAGGTGGCGGTCGGGCTCGCGATCATTGTCGCGCTCTTCCGAGCCAAGCAAACCACGCATGTCGAGGACCTCGATACACTCAAGTTTTGATGAGCACTCTCACCGCTCCATGGATTATTCTTTTCACGCCGCTCGCGGCCGCGATCGTGATTTTGTTTTTTGGCCGCTTTTCACGACCGTTGAGTGCCGGGCTGGCGATCGCCTCGGCGGCGCTGGGTTGCATCCTGAGCTGGTGGTTGTTTTTTCAGCCTGAGAGCACTGAGTCGCTCCGGTATTACTGGCTGGATTTTGGCGAGGCGTTCCGCGTTCCAATCGGGGTGACAATCGATCATTTGAGCAAGGTGATGCTCTTGGTGGTGACGACGATTGCCACGCTGGTCTTCACATATTCGATTGGCTACATGCGGACGGAGGAGGGCTACTGGCGCTACTTCTCGGCGCTCTCGTTGTTCCTCTTCTCAATGCTCGGCATCGTGCTCGCGGACAACTTCGTGATGATGTTCATCTTCTGGGAACTCGTCGGCGTGAGTTCCTACATCCTCATCGGACACTATTTTTCCAAAGACTCGGCAGCGGATGCCGGCAAGCAGGCATTCATCGTCAACCGCATCGGGGATTTCGGTTTTCTGTTGGGCATCCTTCTCTTCTGGACGGCGACGGGATCAGTGGTTTTTACGGACATTGAAAAGAGCATCCCTCTCTTCAACGGCTTCCCGCTGTATCTGACGATCGCCGCCGTTTTGGTCTTTTGCGGAACCGTCGGAAAATCCGCCCAACTCCCATTGCACGTGTGGCTGCCGAATTCGATGGAAGGCCCGACGCCCGTCTCCTCTCTGCTCCACGCGGCAACGATGGTGGCTGCCGGTGTTTACATGCTCGCGCGCATTTTTCCTGTTCTGCACGCCGCGCCGATGGCACTCGACGTGATCGCATGGATCGGCGGTCTCACGTGTTTCGCGGCGGCGCTCATGGCCACGCAGCAGGATGACATCAAACGCATCCTCGCCTACTCGACGATTTCTCAACTCGGCTACATGGTGCTCGGCATTGCCGTCGCGCCGTCATGGAACGAGCCGATGTTCCATCTCTTCACCCACGCGTGCTTTAAATGTCTGCTCTTCCTCTGCGCGGGCTCCGTGATTGTCGGGATGCACCACGAGCAAAACATTTGGAAGATGGGTGCGCTGAAAAACAAAATGCCCTTTACGTTTCTCGCGATGTGCGCCGGTGCGCTCGCGTTGGCGGGGTGTCCGTTGACGAGTGGCTACTACAGCAAAGATCTCATCATCGCTTGGGCCGTCGTAGACAAACCCTTCCTCGGCTGGCTTGCCGTCGCGACCGCAGGCCTCACGGCTTTTTACACCTTCCGTTTGATTTTTGTGGTCTTCCTCGGCGCTCCCCGCGATCAGCACGCCAAGAGCGCGCACGAGTCGCCGCTCGTGATGCTGGCGCCGCTGGGCATCTTGGCCGTTCCTTCGCTCATCGTCGGTCTGCTCGTGATGAAGGCCGGTTGGTTCTTCAAAGTCGAAAATCCTGAGAACGTCCCTCACATTTTGCATCCGATCCTCTATGTCCTGTTCGCCGTTGGCGTCGGCGGGGCATGGCTCCTCTACCGCAACGCCGCAAAAGATCCGATCTCGATTCCGGCCTTCGCAAACCGTCTCTACATCGACAACGTTTACAACTGGTTCGTCAAAAACATCCAGGACGGCGGTGCGGCGGTTCTGTCATGGGCGGATCGCTGGATTGTTGATCTCATCATCGTTCAAGTTCCGAGCAAAGTCACGTGGGCCGGCGGGTTTGTTCTCCGCTTCCTGCAACTCGGCAATCTCCAAGCCTACGCGTTTTTCTTCGGAATCGGCGTCGTGGGCGTCCTCTACTTGTTGCTTTCGAAATGAGTCCGCTTCTCTTTCTCATCCTGATCCCGATCGTCGCCACGGCGTTTATCCTCGTTGGCTCGAATGCGCGTTTCACGGCCTTGGCCGCATCGATCACGAACCTCTTTTTTGTTCTAGCGTTGCTCTTTGTTTTCCAGCGGGGAGCGGGCTATCAATTTGTCTCCGAGTATTCCGTGATTCCGGATCTCGGAATCAGTTTCACGCTCGGTGCCGACGGTCTGAGCTTGATGATGCTCCTGCTGTCCACGCTCGTGACACTGGCCGCAGTGGCCGTCGCGAAGACGCCCGCAAAAAACGCAAATTGGTTTTACGCGTGCCTGATGCTGATTTCGACGGGAGTGATCGGCGCGTTTGCATCCATCGACCTGTTTTTCTTCTACATGTTCCACGAGCTCGCGCTCATTCCCACGTTTTTGCTCATCGGCATCTGGGGATCCGGCGACCGTCAGGCGGCGGCATGGAAGGCGACGATCTATCTCGCGCTCGGGAGTTTTGTGCTTCTGCTCGGCCTGATCGGGCTCTACCTCATCCAACCCGAAGGCCTGCGCTCATTTGATCTTCGGAAAATCATCGACCTCGCGAATGCGGGACTCATCACCGATGGCGCGTGGGTTTATGTGCTGCTCCTCGTGGGATTCGGAATCCTCGTTTCGCTGTTTCCGTTTCACACGTGGGCACCGCAGGCGTAT
The DNA here is from genome assembly GCA_038222685.1 of Chthoniobacterales bacterium. GTDB lineage: Bacteria > Verrucomicrobiota > Verrucomicrobiia > Chthoniobacterales > Terrimicrobiaceae > JBBRHN01. The sequence continues at coordinate 3,893 of JBBRHN010000158.1, forward strand.
GCGAGCGCGCCTGCTCCGGCGGCGATGCTTCACGCCGGCGTGTTGAAGAAATTCGGTCTCTACGGTCTCATCCGCATCGCGGTGCCGGTTCTGCCCGATGAAGTCGCGCAATTCGCCAACATTCTCCTCGTGCTCCTCGTTGGCAACATCCTTTACGTCGGCTATGTCACCATTGCTCAGCGCAAACTCGATTGGATGCTCGGCTATTCCAGCGTGATGCACATGGGCTACATTTTCCTTGGCTTCGCGGCGCTTAACATTGTGAGCATGACAGGTGCTTCGCTCATGCTTTTCGCACACGGTGTCTCCATCGCCGCCCTGTTTGCTCTCAGTGGCGAAATCCGCGAGCGCACGGGCACGCTCGATTTTTCGGAACTCGGCGGTTTTGCCAAAGCGATGCCGGCGTTCAGTTTGTTTTTCGGCCTCGCTGCAATGGCCTCGATTGGCCTCCCGGGCTTTGTCAACTTTGCAGGGGAGCTGTTGGTTTTCTTTGGCGCATTTGCCGGCGGCACACCGCTTTTTGCGGTCAACGACGGCGTCGAAGTCTTCGCCCTCAACAACTATCAAATCGCGACCGCCTGCGCCGTCTGGGGCGTTGTCATTTCCGCCATCTACATGTTGCGTGCCTACCGACGCATTTTCTTCGGTCCGCTGGCTGACCGCTGGGTCGGCCTGCCGGAAATCTCCGGCATGCCTCGCGTGGCCGTTGTCGGGCTTATCCTTGTCATGCTTGTCTTCGGATTCTTCCCGCAGTTTCTCGTGCGTCTCATCACCACCGCACCGCTATGGCCATGATCCCGCCACTTCCGATTGAATTCTTTGTCGTTTTTCTCGGCATCATTTTGATGTTGGCGGATGCGTTTTTTCCGAAACTCGAAAAGCGCTCACTGGCTTACATCGCCATCTTTTGGTTAGCCGTATTTTTCGGGCTCACGTTTGTCGCTCCGACATCGCCTTTCTGGCCCGCCATGCCGGAGTTTTATCTCACGGACGGCATGGCGGTTTTCTTCAAACAGTTCGCACTTCTGGCGACAATCCTCACACTCATTCTGGCCGTCGAATACGCGCCGGTCGTTCAGCGGCTGATTCCGGGAGAAACCCCACAGTCCGGCTTGGGTGAGTTTTTCATACTCCCCATTTTCACTTGCGCCGGGCTAATGTGGATGGCGTCCGCCGCGGACTTCATCATGATTTTCTGTGCGCTCGAGTTGGTGACAATCTCGTTCTATGTCCAGGTGGCCTACATGCGAAGGAGCGCCGCAAGTTTGGAGGCCGGAACCAAGTATCTCATTCTCGGCGCACTTTCGACTGGCTTCATCGTTTACGGCATCACGTGGATATTCGGTGTAACCGGGCAGACCTCGCTTCTCGGCATTCGCGAAGTGCTGGCAGTCCTGCCGAACAACACGCAGACCGCGTTGCTCTTCGGTCTCGGCTTAGTGCTGGTCGCTCTCGGCTTCAAGGTTGCGGCGGCACCATTTCAGTTCTGGGTTCCGGACGTTTACCAAGGCGCGCCGAGCCCGACGACGGCGTTTCTCTCCGTTGGCTCAAAAGCCGCCGGTTTCGTGGTGTTGATGCGTGTGATCGAACCGTTCCTGACCGTCCCGGCGATCCAAGCGAAGTTGCTCACGGTCTTCACCGTCCTCGCCGCGGCGACCTTGCTTTACGGAAATCTCGCGGCGATGCCGCAAACCAATCTCAAGCGACTCCTCGGGTATTCGAGCATCGCTCACGCGGGCTACCTCCTCATAGGGATTGCGTGCGTGGCTTCCCCGCTTGCCGGCCGCGCAATTACGTTTTACCTGTTCGGCTATCTCCTGATGACGTTCCTCGCATTCCTCGTGCTCACCCCTGTGGCAAAGGCCAGCGGTGGCGACGACATCGCCCATTTCAACGGCCTTGCGCGCCGCTCGCCCGGTCTCGCCCTCGGACTTCTCCTCTCCATGCTCTCGTTGGCAGGATTACCTTTCACAATCGGCTTCCTCGGGAAATTCTTCATTTTTGAAGCTGCCATGCAGCAACAGAATTACGTGCTTGTCGGCATCGGTATCGTTACCGTCGCTTGTGGGTTTTACTACTACCTCAAAGTCGTGCGGGCGATGTATTGGATGCCGCCCGCTGAGGACGCTGAGCCGATCTCCGTTTCCCTCCTCGCGAAGGTCGCCATTTTTGTTTGCGCGGCTCTGATCATCGTTCTTGGAATCTACCCTCTCCCTTTGCTCAACCTCATCCCTTAAATGCCCGCTCTCGACAAGCCCCTCGCCGAACTA
>JBBRHN010000159.1:0-6096 GCA_038222685.1 Chthoniobacterales bacterium
CTCCGCGATCTTCGCGATCTCGGCAACTCTGTCATCGTCGTCGAGCATGATGAAGACACGATCCGCGCCGCTGATCACATTCTCGACCTCGGCCCCGGTGCCGGTCCTCGCGGCGGTCACCTTGTCGCTGAAGGCACACTCGAAGCCATTCTCGCCAATGAGCAATCTCTCACGGCTCAGTATCTCAACGGCAATATCAAGATCCCCGTTCCCCGCCAGCGCGTCGCACCACGAAAAACAGGAGCGAAGGACGGCGATGTCGGCGACGGGTGGTTGCGCGTTTTCGGTGCGACGGAAAATAATCTCAAGAACATCGACGCGTCTTTTCCCGCCGGCTGTTTCACCTGCGTGACAGGCGTCTCTGGCAGCGGAAAATCAACGCTCGTTAACGACATCCTGCGCAATGCGCTCGAGCGCGACCTCAACCGCGCTAAATCCCGCCCCGGCCTGCACCGCTCCATCTCGGGCATCGAGCAGTTTGACAAAGTCGTCGTCATCGACCAAAGCCCCGTCGGCCGGACGCCGCGATCTAATCCCGCCACCTACACCGGCGCGCTCGGCCCCATCCGCGATCTCTTCAGCGAGTTGCCCAGTTCCCGCGTCCGAGGCTACAATGCCAGCCGGTTTTCTTTTAATGCCAAAGGCGGCCGTTGCGAGCACTGTCAGGGCGACGGGTTTATCCGTATCGAGATGCACTTTCTCGCCGATGTTTATGTCGAATGCGAAGTCTGCCACGGCCGTCGCTATAATCGCGAGACACTCGAAGTCACCTACAAAGGAAAAAACATCGCCGATGTGCTCGACATGACCGTTGACGACGCCGCACGATTCTTTCGCAATGTCCCCGCGCTTTGCCCGAAACTCGAACGCCTCCAAGATGTCGGCCTCGGCTACGTGCGCCTTGGCCAGTCCGCAACCACGCTTTCCGGCGGCGAAGCTCAACGCATCAAACTCGCTGCCGAACTCTCCAAACGCGCTACCGGCCGCACGGTTTACATTCTCGACGAACCCACCACCGGCCTCCACTTCGCCGACATTCATAAACTGCTCGAAGTTCTCATGAAGCTCCGCGACGCCCGCAACACCGTCATCGTCATCGAGCACAATCTGGAAGTCATCAAATGCGCCGATTGGATGATTGATCTCGGCCCGGAGGGCGGCGATGGTGGCGGGAAGATCGTGGCCGCCGGACGCCCGGAAGACGTAGCGAAGGTTCCGGGCTCACACACAGGACGATACCTCGCGAGGTATTTCCCATCATGAAATTTCTTCTTCTCCTGCTCATCCCGGCCACCGTCCTCGCTGCGCCCGACCCCATCGCCGCGGCGCGGTCTGCGCTTGACGATGGCCTCCCGCAAGTCGCCATCTCCCGGCTCGACACCAGCTTTCCCCGCATCCGCAAAGGCCGCGACGACGCGACCGCAACTGTCCTCCTCGCACGTGCTCTCTGCGAAGCCGGACGTCCGTCCGAAGCCGAAAAGTTACTCCGCGCGATGGGGACGCCGCAAAAAACCGAAACGAAATTCTGGCTGGCGCAGGCACTCGCAGGTCTCGGAAAATTTACAGAAGCACAGTCCCTTTACGAAGCGGTCGCCAACGCTTCCGATCCCGCGCTCTCAAATCTGGCGACCATCGGCCTCGCGAACATGCAGAGTGAATTGGGCCAACCCGAGTCCGCCGCCGCCACTCTCGCCCGCGCGAAACAGTGGCCTCCCGGCACCGGACGCGCTGAAGCCCTCCTCGCGCTCGCCACCCTCTCGCTCGATCTCGGTCATCCCGAATCCGCGAAATCCGCACTCGACGCGGCCGGCGACTTCCCTCACCACCTCCGACCCGTAGCCGACTATGTCTCCGCACGCTGGCTGGCCGCAACCGGCGAGCCCGTCGCGGCCGCCAATCGATTCGCCGCGCTCAAGCCCGTCAGCAACGCTATGGCGGTCTCCGCCGTCGTCGGCCACGCTGCTGCCCTTGAGCAATCCGGCGCACTCGCTGATGCCGAAAATCTCCTCGAAGAATTTTTGGAAAAACACCCAACCATTACGGAACTCGACGCCGTCTTCACCAGCCTCGATCTCGTCTATTCCAAAAATCCCGCGCCGGCCTCATCCGAACTTCGCCGATGGAGCGATGATCCCCTTGCCTCTCCACGACGCACGCTGGCTCTCTTCTACCGCGCTCGCCTCGAGCGCCGCCTTGGCCAGCCAGAGGCCGCTCTGCAGTTTCTGAAAACCTTTGTCTCCACCGCGCCCGATCACCCTCTCGCCAATCGCGCCGCCGTCGAACTTGCTTCCGCCTCCATCGAGGCCGGTCAACCGGCCAATGCGATCGCCGTCCTCCCTCCCCTCGGAAAAACCCCGGACGCAGACTTCGTTCGCGGCCTCGCTCTCCAAGCCCTCGGCAAATCCTCGGACGCCTCATCGGCATTTGCTTCCGCAGCAACCAACGAAGCACTCGCCGAAACCGCTCTTTTCAACGCGGCATTATGCGAACTCCAAATCCCGGGCAAAACACGAAACTCTCTCTCCGAACTCAAGCGTCGCTTCCCGGCCAGCTCAAAGTTGGATCGCTTCGAACTCCTCGCCGGGTTCGACGCCGCCGCAAAAAACGACCCGACCGCCGCCAAACGCCTCTCCGCGCTCGCCTCACTGCCAGACTCCCCCGTCGCCGCCCCCGCCGCCCTCGCCCTCGCCGAGTGGAGTTTCTCACGAGGCGACCGCGCCTCCGCCGCGCTCGCGTTGCGCTCGGTCTCCGCAGATCTCGACCCGGCCCGCCAAGCCACGCTTTCGATTTTTCTCGCCGACTCGGGCGACGCTGCTTCGACCGACTCCGCCATCGACGCCGCGAACAAGTTTTTGAAAGCTTTCCCGGACTCGGCAACGGAACCCGACGTGCGCCTCAAGCTCGGGGAACTCCTCTTCCGACGTGGCGATTTCGGCGCAGCCCGGATGCAATTCGAAACCCTCGCGCGGTCTGCGGCCGGAACTCGATTTGAGGAGCCTGCCCTCTTCTTGGCCGCCCAATCCGCCGCCCGCCTGCTAGACGCCAACGGCGCGGCCGAAGCGATGCTACTCTACGAAGAGGTCGCCGGAATGAACGGCCCGTTCGCGGCCCGCGCCCGTCTCGAACAAGCAGTCCTCCAAAACGCGCTCGGACGCCCCGCCGAGGCCATTGCCATTCTGGACGGGATCATTGCGAGCCAACCTTATGCCGAAACCCGCGCAGCCACCCTGATGGAAAAAGGAAAAACCCAGTTCCTCCAAGGTTCGAAAAATCCAGCCGCCTTCTCCGACGCAATCTTCACTTGGAAACTAATTGCGTCCGATCCCGCCCTCTCCGCAAACTGGAAAAACCAAGCGCTCGCACGCACAGCCGCCGCTCACGAGAAACTCGGCAACTCCGATGCCGCCATTGCCGCGTTCTACGAAACCACTCGCCCGGGCGACCAAGCGGACGGCGAATACTTCTGGTTCTACAAGGCGGGTTTCGACGCCGCTCGCCTCCTCGAAACTCAAACCCGCTGGCAGGAAGCCGTTCGCATCTACGAAATTCTCGCGGCCACCGACGGCCCTCGCGCCGACGAAGCCCGCCAACGCATCAACAAAATCCAACTCGAAAACTTCCTCTGGGACGATCAGTGACGCCACGCGGCGCCAGGGTTTCTATTTGCCCAGCTGCCCCTGCCGCCCTACGTTCCTTGCCTGCGCCACCGCGCTAACAACATGGAACTCTCTTTCTCAAAAATGAACGGAGCGGGAAACGATTTCGTTCTCGTTGACAATCGCGATCTTTCTCTGGCTCTTTCGCCCGAGCAAATTGAACACATTTGCGACCGTCATCGCGGCATCGGTGCCGACGGTCTTCTCGCGGTTGAGCCGGCGCACGACGGCGCGGATTTTCGGATGCGGTATTACAACAGCGACGGTGGCGAAGCGGAAATGTGTGGCAATGGAGCCCGTTGTTTCGCCCGGTTTGCCGCTCGACTCCTCCCCGCGATGCCAGGCGTTCTCTCGTTTGAAACCCCCGCTGGCATTATTCTCGCGCGCTTCGATTCCGCAAATGTGACCATCAACATGAGCACGCCGAAGGATTTGCGTCCTCCATCCCGCTTGCTCATCGAAGGGAACGAACTCGACGTTCACTTCCTCAACACTGGCGTCCCACACGCCGTCGTCTTCGTCGAGGATGTGGAAAATCTCGACGTGCGCGCTTGGGGTTCTGCCCTGCGCTGGCACGAGTCGTTTGCCCCGAAAGGCACGAACGCCAACTTTGCCCAACCGATGCCGGACGGCGTTCTCGTTCTTCGCACCTACGAGCGCGGCGTCGAAGGCGAGACGTTGGCCTGCGGAACAGGTGTCTGCGCGGCCGCACTTCTTCATCACTTGAAAAGCTCCGCTCCCTCACCCGTCGGCGTCCGGGTTCGCGGCGGCGAAACCCTCGCCGTCGGATTCACCGCGACTGGCGAGGGCGCGTTCAACGAGGTTACCCTCACCGGACCGGCGGATTTTGTTTTCGACGGGGTCTATCCATTGTAGGCTGAAAAACTATGTCATTTGCAGGAACTCACACCGCCCTCGTCACGCCGTTCCGTGCCGGAGCTTTCGACTCCGCTGGTTTTGCTTCGCTCATCGAAGACCAAATTGCCGGCGGCGTTGAGGGCATTGTCCCGGTCGGAACCACCGGCGAATCCCCCACCCTCAGCCATGAGGAACACAGCGCCGTCATCCGCGCCGCCGTCGTCGCCGCCGCGGGCCGCTGCAAGGTCATCGCCGGAACCGGCTCGAACGCGACGTCGGAAGCCGTCGATCTCACACAGGAAGCCGAACGCCTCGGTGCCACTGCCGCCCTCCTCGTGGCACCCTACTACAACAAACCCTCTCAGGAAGGCCTCTACCGGCACTTCCGCGCCATCGCGGAATCGGTCAAAATTCCGATCATTCTCTACAGCATTCCCGGACGTTGCGGCGTCGAGATTGGCGTCGAAACCGTCATGCGTCTTGCAGCCGATTGCCCGAACATCACGGCGATCAAAGAAGCGGGCGGCTCCGTTGAGCGCGTGAGCCAGCTCCGCAACGCCCTCCCTCCGGCATTCGAAATCCTCTCCGGCGATGATTCGCTCACGATTCCGTTTCTCTCCGTCGGCGCCGTGGGCGTCATCAGTGTGGCATCGAATCTGATTCCCGCTCAAGTCTCCGAAATGGTTCGCCTTTGGCGCGCCGGGGACACGGCCGCAGCGCACGCGATTCACTCCCGTTTTTACCCCGTCTTCAAAGATCTCTTCATCGAACCAAATCCGGTTCCAGTAAAATTTGCGCTCTCGCTCAGCAAAAACCTCTCGCCAGACGTCCGGCTGCCGCTTTGCGAAATGGCACCCGAAAACGAATCCCGCCTTCGCAAAACACTCACCGCTTGCGGATTATGAGCGCGACTCGCCTGATTATTAACGGTTCCAAAGGCCGCATGGGCCAAGCCCTCATCGCAGGCATCTCGCTCGATCCGACGCTGAACCTCGCTGCCGCCCTCGACGCAGGTGATGAACTCGCCGCTTCGCTTCCCCTCTGCGACGCCGTCATCGATTTCACCCATGCCTCAGCCACGGTTGCCGTAGCCCGCGCCTGCGCCGATGCGAAAAAAGCTCTCGTCATCGGCACAACCGGACATTGCGATTCCGACCGCGACCAAATTCACGCACTAGCAACCCGGATTCCCATCGTTTTTGCCCCCAACTTCTCCGTCGGCGTCAACACCCTCTTCTGGCTTACCAAAAAGGCCGCCGAGATTCTCGGCCCGGACTTCGATCTCGAAGTCATCGAAACCCACCATCGCCTCAAAAAAGATTCCCCGAGCGGCACCGCCCGCCGCTTGGCCGAGATCCTCGCCGAAGTCCGCAGCCTCTCTTACGACACCGACGTTCGTCACGGCCGTGAAGGCATGGTCGGCGAACGCACGCCTAACGAGATCGGCATGCACGCCATCCGGGGCGGCGATGTCGTGGGCGATCATACCGTGCTTTTTGCCACGCTCGGCGAACGCCTCGAACTCACTCACAAAGCCTCCAGCCGCGACACCTTTGCCATCGGAGCCCTCCGCGCCTCCCGC
>JBBRHN010000160.1:0-6066 GCA_038222685.1 Chthoniobacterales bacterium
GTTTGCGGGCGACTGACAAGAATGACGGACGTGATGGCGGGGTTGGCCAGTGCGTCGACGGCGGCGGAGTAGGCTGCGCGTTGTTTTTCGAGTCCAGCCAGCGGACCGAGGCACGAGCCGCCTGTCGTGTTGGTGCTCAGAAATTGATCCCACGCTTTGGCGAGACTCATCAGGCGGAGCGTGTGGCCGGTTGGTGCGGTATCGAAGATGATGTGCTCGAAATCGGCGTTCTCCGCGCCGGTGAGGAACGAGGTGAATTCATCAAAGGCCGCGATCTCCACCGTGCATGAGCCTGACAAGCTCTCTTCCATCGCTCGCAAAGATGGGGCCGGCAGGACGCCGCGCAGTGGGCCGATGACGCGTTCGCGATAGGCGGCGGCTGCTTCTTCGGGCTGGATGTTGAGGGCAAAAAACGACCCGGCTATTTGGCTCGGCTTGCGGTTCAGCCGGACTCCGAGAACTTCATCGAGATTTGACGCCGGATCCGTACTCACGAGAAGAACGCGACGTCCTGCCTCGGCCAAACGCAGAGCCGTCGCGCACGCGAGCGAGGTTTTTCCAACACCGCCCTTGCCGGTGAAGAAGAGATGACGCGGAAGCAATTCGATCCCCGGCTGGTAGCGCGGGAACATTTACGTGGCGGACCACGCGGTCATCTCTTCAGGAGTCGGCAAACGACCGCTGAGGACGACCTCACCGTCGATGAGAATGGCCGGCAGCGAATCTTCCGTTTCGAGCAAAACTTTCACCGCAGCGTGTTCCATAAATTTCAACGGCTCGTGTGCGAGATTGTAGCGCTGAACCTCAACTCCGCGCCCGGCCAGCCCGGCAAGGAAGGAGGCAAATTGCGCGAGTTCGGGGTCAGCTTCCGGGCCGCAGACGCCGGTCGAGCAACACATGGGGGGATCGTAAACAGTGATGGTTTTCATAGAGTGGTTTCCTTAAGTCCGATTTCTTTCGTGGCCGCTTCGAGCCGTAAAGCATCGAGCTTGTCGAAGGGCAGTGAGAAAAAAAGGTCGAGCCGGCGTTTGATTTGCTGGGCCACTTTCCAGAAGACATCTTCCGCTTGCGGGCCACTGACATCCGCCGGGTCTGGCGAGCCCCAGTGCGCGATTACGGGTTGACCAGGCCAAACGGGACAATTCTCCTTCGCGTTGTCGCAGAGCGTGATGACAAAGTCGAACTTCGTGTCCCGGAACTCTTCCCACGACTTGCTGCGTGCGTCATCAACCGACAGGGCGAAGTGTTCGCGAAGCACTTTGATTGCGAGCGGGTGAGGGGAGGCTTTGGGGCTGGAACCTGCACTGTGAACCTCAAATCTGCCCTGCCCGAGCGAGCGTCCAAGGTATTCCGCAAAAATGCTGCGGGCCGAGTTGCCGGTGCAGAGGAAAAGGATTTTGAATGGTTGTGTCATAAGACGAGTCTTTTTGGTGTTGTGCAGTCGGAGGAAATCTTCGCGAGTTTGCGCAAATCCGCCCGAAATTTTGCATTCTCGTTGGCACAGTCTTGCAAGCAGGCGAGGTGACGGTGGAGTTCAGGGGTCGGATTTTTCGGGAGGGAATACACCATCCAATTTGCACGCCGCAAACTCTCAACCATTCCGCGTTGTTTCAGGTAAGCCAGGTGTTGAGACACACGGGCTTGCGGAACGGCTAGCACGGATTGCAGATGGCAAACGCAAAGCGGCCCGCGTGTGAGCAGGTGGACGATGCGAAGACGCGTCTCGTCGCAGAGGCATTCGTAGATGCGAACCATGGACATTAACGGAGCATCGCATAGGAAATGTATTCGTCAATACGAATATGCGTGTGTGCGAATGTCGACCGGAGCGCGAGGCGATTTAGGAAGGCAGGATTTCGTAATCGTGGAGGTAGCACCCCGGATCTTCTGCCCATGGGTCGCCGGTTTTATGGAAAGCCCGAACGCGGAATCCACCTCCGCACACTTCTTTAAAGCGGCAACTTGCGCATCGTCCGCCCAAGAGCGGAAGCCGGTCGCGAAGACCCTTCATGAGCTCGTCAGACTGGCCGTTGTCCCAGATTTGGCTGAACGGCTTCTCGCGAACGTTGCCGAGCGAGTAGGTCTGCCAAAATTGGTCGGGGTGAACGTCGCCCTGACTATCGATGTTTCCGATCCCGAGTCCGCTGGAATAGCGTCCGCCGCCGTTCCAATTTAAAAGTTCCATGATTTTTTCAGCGCGTTCGGGTTTGCGGCGCTGTGTCAGCATCCAGAAAAACGGTCCATCGGCGGGTTGGTCAACAGTAAGGACCTCGCGCGGGCGGCCTTCCTCATTCCAGCGCACGACGGCGTCGGCGATCATGCGCAAGGCGGACCGGGCCTCGCTCTTGGGCAGGAGCCCGAGGTCGGCGCCGCGACCACTGCTGACCAGATGGTAAAAACACACGCGGGGAATGTCTTCCGCTTCGATAAACTGCAGGATTTCGGGAAGTTGGTTCACCGTTTGTGGTGTCAGCGTGAGACGGAGTCCGACTTTTTGGCCGGCTTCGCGGCAGTGACGGAACGCCTCTACGGCTTTCTGGAACGCGCCCGTGCGACCTCGGAACTTGTCGTGAACAGCCCCGATGCCATCGAGGGAGATGCCGACATAGGTGACACCCAGTTGTTTCAGGCGGGCCGCCGCCTGCGAGTCGATGAGGGTTCCGTTGGTTGAGATGGTAACACGGAGGCCGCGTGCGATGGCAAAACCGGCGAGGTCGTAGAAATGGCGGTGGAGCATGGGTTCGCCGCCGGAGAAGAGGAGCGCGGGAATTCCGTAGCTGGCGAGTTCATCAATGAGGCCGACGCATTCTCCAAGATTCAACTCGCCTGGATAATGTTTCGCGGTGGAGTCCGAGTAACAGTGAACACATCGAAGATTGCAGCGTCGGGTGAGGTTCCAAACGACCACGGGTTTGCGCAAATGGGCGGCCTTGGGGGCGTTAGCTCCGCGCCCGTAACGAAGCGCATCGGCCGGTTGTTTAGTGCCGCAGAGGAGTGAAGTGACGTTAATCATAGAGTCTTGGGTTGGTGAGAGCAGCAAGGTTCCTCGGCGAGGTAGTCACCGTTGATGGCGAACGCGCGGGCGCGCGAACCGCCGCAGAACGCGCGATACTCGCAACGTCCGCATTTGCCGCCGAGACGATCGGAATCCCGCAATGCGCGAAAGACAGGGGACTGGCGGTAAACATTTAAGAGCCGTTCGGTGCGGACGTTCCCACAACTAATCGGAAGGAATCCGCTCGGTTGAATGTCTCCTCGATGAGAGATAAAAACAAATCCGCGTCCGTCGTTGGTCGGCGCATATGTCCAGGGTTTGGCCGATGCGCGGCCGGGCTTGCTTCGCTGTGCGAGCACACGCCGAAAATGCGGCGCCTCGGTGGTTTTGACGGGGATGCCTGATTGCTCGCGAAAGTCGGCCAAGCGTAAAAGCAGAAGCTCCGTTTGCTCGGCGTCGAGCATTTCCAAAAGACTCGCCCGTCCCGTGGGAACCAGAAGAAAGACGCTCCACATTTTCGGCTGCATCAGACGAATCCAGGCCGCGAAGGCGTCCCATTCGCCGATGTTAGAGCGGCAGAATGTGGTGTTGATCTGAAACTCCAGTCCGGCAGCGCGGGCCTTGTCGAGAGCTTGTCGCGTCCATTCCCAGGTGCCGAGCACGCCGCGAAAGACGTCATGCGAGTCCGCGTTGGAACCATCAAGGCTAAGTGAAATTCTCTCAACGCCCGCGCAGCGCCATTCGTTGAAATCCTGCTTCAGAAGCCGCGGAGTGGCACTGGGGCTGATGGCGACACGCAGTCCGCGAGCTTTCGCGCTGGACACGATTTGGAGAAGATCGGGTCTTGTAGCTGGATCTCCGCCGGTGAGAACAAAAAACTGAGGCTTCGCCTCGGCGATTTGATCGAGAGCGGACTCGACATCGTCGCCGATCAATTCTGCTGGGTCGCGGCGCGGCTGAGCGACAGCCCGACAGTGACGACAGGCGAGAGCACAACGCTGCGTGACCTCCCAAATCACGATCACAGGCCGATCCGCCAAATCCAAAGCTTTCATCGGATAAAAATTGTGTCACCCGCCTTCGCTCTCTGCATTGACCGCGATCAATTATCGAGACGATGCTGCATTTTGTTTTTAGCGGCGAAAAAGTTTAATCGCTGAGAGTTTTCGTATTTCGGACGCGCAACAGTCTCGCGCTCACGGCTACAACGACGACGGTGAAAGCGGCGAGGACGGCGAATCCTGCTGGATAGGAAATCCGGTCAAAGAGAAATCCCATCGCCACGGGAAAGCAGGAGTTCGCCGCGATCATGCAAAAACCCAATAAGGTAAAATGCCCGGCCCGGTTTTCCGGACGCGGGATATCGCATGTCAGCGCATTCATGGCACCTGAGAAACCGCTCCCGGCGACTGCCGCGATTGCCATCGCTGCAAAAACACTCGCCGTTCCGGGAATCACGGCGAGCAAAACGCAGCCCACTCCGGCGACGGCAGCCCACGCGAGGATCGAAGGAGTGGCTCCCCATTTATCCGTGATCCAGCCAGCGACAGGGCTCAATGCAAGGCGGGCTCCGGCAGCGGTCATGCCGAGCCACGCGGCCATTTGAGGTTCGAATCGGAGGTCTCTAAAAGCAAATGCGCTGGCAAAAACAGCAAGTTGACCGAAGACCGGGGAGATGAGGCAAACGGCGAGAGTCACCTTCAGAAATCGAGTGTCATCGAAAAACGCTTTCCACATCGCTTTGCCCCAGGGTCTTGGCGAGAGCTCGACCGGAGTCGGGGGCTCTTTCGCGAAAAGCACGGCGGTATCCGCTATTTGACATAGGAACCACGCGAGAACAAGCAGAGCGCCGAACGCCTCTGGTTCCGGCAAAATCCCGAGAACCCATGCCGCAATCCCCGTTGCGCCCAGGCCGAGCATTCCGCCGAGTCCTGCCGAAAACCCGGCGAGGCGGCCACGAAGGCGCATCGGAATACAAGCGGTGAAGAATTCCTGATTCGGCAGTCCACCAAAGCCCGCGGCAATCTGACCGACCAGCATCATCCATGTGATGAAAGCGACCATTGCCGCATTGCTTCCGATCCCTCCAGACCACACCACAGCACCGACGATTCCCACGGGAAGCAGATAGAGAGAGTCTGCGACATATACGTAGATTTTTTTCCGTGGAAATCGACGCGTGATCCAAGGCGCGAGCAGCATCCCCGGCAGGGTCGCGATGAGCACGCCTTGAACAATGCCGATCTCAACGTTGCTCGCTCCATAATGCACCAACAGCGGCTGCAAGACGATCATCACCTCAGCCCAGCCCATCGCGAAAACCGAACCCATCCAGATCAGGCACGCGAAGTTCCGCCGCACATCGCGTGGACTGAGTTCAATATGCTTGGGATTTTCCATCGGAGTTGAGGGGCTTCTATCTTCGAATTGTCCGGATCACTTTGTCACGAATTCCATTAAAGGCGTGCCGGAAAACGCAGAAGTGCCGAGGCGGCGAAAAATGGTTTAATTCTCTCGACTTGTTCAGTCCCGAGGTTCAACTCTGTCAATTCTATGGCCGACATTCGCAAAGAAACCGACAGCCTTGGAGAGGTGGACGTTCCCGCCGACAAACTTTGGGGCGCGCAGACGCAGCGTTCGCTTGAACATTTCAGCATTGGAAAAGATCTGATCCCCCGGGAGATGATCACCTCGTATGCGACGCTGAAAAAAGCCGCAGCTATCGCCAACCATGACGATAAACGCCTCGCGGATGAACCGTTTAAATTAATCGTCCAGGTCTGCGACGAAATCCTGGCGGGCCAGCATCAGGACATGTTTCCCCTACACGTGTGGATGACCGGCAGTGGCACGCAGTTCAACATGAACGTGAACGAGGTGATCTCTAACCGCTGCTGCCAACTCGCAGGCACGCCGCTCGGCAGCAAGGCGCCTGTTCACCCGAACGACCACGTGAACATGGCCCAGTCGTCGAATGACTCGTTTCCCTCCGCCATGTATATTGCGGCGGCGGTCAACGTGAAGCAACGCCTCATCCCCGCCGTGCAGGCCCTGCACGATGCCATCGCAGC
>JBBRHN010000161.1:0-6027 GCA_038222685.1 Chthoniobacterales bacterium
GTTTGTCTATGGCAAATTCAGCCGCAACTACGCGCGCACCGTCGAAGCCGCAGGCGACGGCTATCCTCAATACGAAATCGTCCTCGAAGCCGCCTACCGCATTAACATTACGAAGTTCGCTTATTTTCAGCCTGACATCCAGTGGGTGATCAATCCGGGCGGCACCGGCAACATCCCGAATGCCCTCGTGCTTGGAGCGCAAATGGGCGTCACGTTTTAGACAGCGAGAAGCACAACCGGTAAATGAGGGCTTCAAAATGGGTCTGTGCGGCACTCTTCGTTGCCTCTGCGTCTCAGATCGTCCGCGCCGAAAGTGATTCGAGCGAGCTGATCGCTTGGTTGCTGCAAGACGGGCGCGACCTCAAGGGCGTGCCGTTCTCCGACGTTCTCGCGGCGACCACAGGCAAAAAAATCATCCCTGTTGACCCGGCAACCGACAAGCCCTGGCTCGACGCGCTCGCCGCAGCATTGGATCGCACATTGCTCGCACTCAACGACTCGTCACAACAAATTCACAAAGCTGCCCGCATCAACGAAGCCAGCCGCTTCATCGAGGATCAACTTCGCGTCGAACTCAACAAACAACCCGGTTGGAAATGCACGATCCCCACCGTCGCTTCCGGTGAAGAACAACGCTCCGGCTACCCCGACTTGCGCCTCGCTCTCCCAGACGGACGCATCGTTTACCTCGACCCGAAGCTCTTCTCCGCCGAAACCCGATCAAGCACACTCCGCACGTTTTACTACGAGCCCAAAAGCCTCACCAATAAAGTGCACGACGACGCCAGCCACGTCCTCGTCGGCATTCAGCACAACGGGAAAACCGGCCCCGACCTTCGCCTCCTCGCGTGGGAACTTGTGGACATCTCCCGCATTCGCGTTCAACTGAAAGCCGAATTCCAAGCCTCTAACAAAGAACTCTACCACGAAGGCAATGTCATTTTGCGCAGTGCTGCGCCCTGATCGCCGCAGCTTTCACCCGCCCGCCGATTTCGCGTAGGTCGCAAGCGCAAGAAGCGGGAAGTGGTTCCGATACATGTCGTATTTAAGATAGAATACACACGGAAAACCCGTGCCCGTTGTATAATCCTCGCTCCACGATCCGTCCGCATTTTGCTGCCTGACCAAGTAGTGAATTCCCCCGCGAATCGATTCGCGCGTGGCATCGCCGCAGGCCAGCAAACCCATCAACGCCCAAGCCGTCTGGCTTGCCGTGCTGGGCCCAAGCCCTTTGAGCGCGGGAAAATTGTAGCTCTCGCACGTCTCGCCCCATCCGCCATCGTCATTCTGACAGCTCTCGAGCCAGTCGCGTCCGCGTCGAATCCATTCCTCATCCATGTTGAGTCCAATCGCGGCCAACCCGCGCAACGCCTGCCAGGTTCCGTAAATGTAGTTCACTCCCCATCGCCCATACCACGAGCCGTCAGCTTCCTGTGTGCGGCGCATCATCGAAATCGCACGGCGCACGACGAGGCCCTTGCGATCGAACCCAATTTCTCCCAGCAGTTCCAGCACACGCGCCGTGAGATCGCTGCACGTCGGATCGAGGATCGCATTGTGATCCGCAAACGGCACGTGCTCGAGCCACGACGCGGTCACATCCTTGTCAAACGCCGCCCACCCTCCATCACTGCACTGAAACGCCAGAAGCCATTCCAGCGCGCGCTGGCATTGCGCATTTCGCGAAAACTCGTCGTCCGTCGCGACTTGCCGCAACGCCATTAACACCATCATGGTGTCGTCCGTGTCCGGATAATATTTGTTGTCGTGTTCGAACGCCCACCCACTCGGTTCCACGCCTGGCAGCCGCTCGGCCCAATCTCCTGCAAAGCGCACCTCGCGTTTTTCCAGCCAATCCGCCGCGCGCACAAGCGCCGGATGCTCCCGGCCCACGCCTGACTCCCCGAGCGCAATCATCGTGATCGCCGTGTCCCAAACCGGCGACAAACAGGGCTGAATCCGAAAATTCTCCGCCTCGTCCACGAACAAACCCGAAAAATCCTTCCACGCCTTTTTCATCAGCGGATGCTCGTCGGCATAACCCAGCACGCGCAGCGCCATCATCGCGTTGAGCATCGCCGGAAAAATTGCTGAGAGCCCCTCGCTCCCCTCGCCCATGCGCTCCGTCATCCACATCTCCGCCTTGCGCAAAGCGATCTTCCGCAAAGGATGAAACGGGAAACGGTTGTAGAGCTTCAAAAGCGAGTCGCACCGCAGGAAAAAATTCCGCCACGCCCAGAATCGCCCGTCCTTCTTGAGCGATAGATCGGTGTTCTCCAGCCCCGCCGGATACAGCTCGTGCAAATGGAACTCCGACGGCAAAGCCCGCGTCGGTTTGAAATGATTGAGAATCGAAAGAGGCGCAATAATCGTCCGGCTCCACGACGACATCTCGTAAATGTTGAAGAAAAACCACCTCGGCAGCATGAAGATCTCCGGCGGCACCGTCGGCACATACTCCCACGGGAATTGACCCAGCAATGCCAAATACAGCCGCCCGTAGGTATTGACTTGAGGAATTCCCCCCAATCGCAAAATGTTCGCCCGCGCCTCGCGCATCCACGAAGCATTCGGGGAGTCGCCCGCCAGTTTGAGCGCGAAGTAAGCCTTAACCGACGCGTTGATCTCGCTTGGACCCCCCACAAAAATGTTCCACCCGCCGTCTCCCGTCTGTCGCTTCCGAATATGCGCCGCGCAGTTCGCCTGGAGAGCCTCGTCCACCCGCCCCGCCCAGTGCATGTAAAGAATCGTGTCGCAGCACAACGTCGCATCAACAAATAATTCCCCTTCCCAATGCCCGTCCAGCTTCTGAATCGACAGCAAATACTCCTGCGAACGCCTCACAGCCTCGAGCACCGACATCGGCTCGCTTGCCACATCGGCCTCATCAGGAAACGGAATAATCTGCGGAACCCCCATTACGCCAGTCAGCATGAAAAATCCTTCCGCGTCCGTCGATAATTTCTTTCCGCAAAAAGTCACGAGCGTTTCTCCTGCGTCGACGGCGACCCGCAATCTCAAAGGAGCCATGGGGCAAGCCAAACGTTGACCCTCAAAAGCTAGCCGCGTGTCTGGAGGGACATCCTCCGGCATGTCCCACTAATTTCGCAAGGAACGCGAAGTGAAGAAAATTCAGGCGAAACCGGATGGTGCACCCGCCCGAACGGGGCATTCGAGGTAAATCGTAAACCTTGTTCAGGTGTAACATTTAACTGTAATAAATATACGTAACTCAATTATATAAAACGTTGTAAGAAATAAATACTATTTCGTATGAGAGATTTCGACCGCAGCGTTCGGAACACATTCCTTAAGCGCAGTTGAGCTTTCTGCGACATCTGCGATGTATGCGGCGCACGTGATAATGAGTAGTTCGATGATCCCGGGGATTCTAGTGACTCGTGGAGGGACATCCTCTGGCATGTCCCACTTCTTTCGCGAAGAACGCGCAGCAAACTGATCATGGGCCAAGTAGACGTTTTACCCAATTCCAAAGGGCAGATCCCGTAACATCTGCCACACGATTCGACGTAATTTAATTTAGTAACAACACTATTTAAACAGCTTATCTGAAATATATTGAATCATTTTTTCTATACCCTCTTCTTTCTCCGCCGAAATCTCTATGACCTTCAGCTTCGGGAAGCGTGCCCGGAAGGCGGTAATGTTATCCGCGAACTCTGCGATGTCCGCCTTATTAGCGATAATGCATCCAGGGCGTTTCGTTAGAAGCGGATCGTAGAGCCGCAGTTCTTTGCGAAGCGTCTGGTAGTCATCAATGGGATTTCTGCCTTCCGAACCCGCCATATCGAGGACATAGAACAGGTAGCGACAGCGGACGATGTGCCGGAGAAACTCATGGCCGAGTCCCCGATTCAAGTGCGCGCCTTCGATGAGCCCGGGAATGTCGGCGACGGTAATCCGGCGATATTCGGGCAAATCAACGACGCCGACGATAGGATGCAAGGTGGTGAAAGGATAGGGCGCGGTTTTGGGGTGAGCGGCGGAGATTTTCGTAAGAAGTGTCGATTTCCCGGCATTGGGATATCCGACGAGGCCAATATCGGCAATCGTGCGAAGTTCGAAAAAGAACCAACCTTCATCACCAGGGTAGCCCTTGGTATGCTGGCGGGGAACGCGATTGGTCGAGCTTTTGAAGTGAGTATTGCCCTTGCCGCCGTCGCCGCCCTGGCACAGAACGAATCGTTGACCGGGTTCCGAAAGATCAGCCAGCGGCTCTTCCTCGACCGGATCCTTGGCAGAGCTGCCGGCGCGGTGAATGACGGTTCCGATGGGGACTTTGACGAGCGTGTGCGCGGCGCTGCGTCCGTGTTTATCCTTACCCTTACCGTGACCGCCGCGTCCGGATCGGATGAGGGGCTCGAAAAACAGGGCCACGAGATTGTCGGTATCGTGATCGGCTTCGAAAATGATATCCCCTCCCCGGCCACCGTCTCCGCCGTCAGGTCCGCCTCGCGGGATAAATTTTTCACGTCGAAAGCTACAGCATCCGTTTCCACCGTCGCCGGCCCTCGCATGAACGCGAATTTGATCAACAAACTTCATAGAGCAGGATCCTGCCTGAGTTCCGCGCCGGAGTCGAACCGAATGTCAGTCCCGCGATTCAGTAATTAAAAAGACCACCCATCGCAGCCTGAGATGAGGTAGCTGCGTTGTAGGCGCGCAGGATTTTGCCCTGGACGTTCGGGGTCAGCCGACGACCCTTGCAAGCACGGGCGACCATTTTGTGGGTAATCTGCTCGGTTGAGGCCGCCACGAGGTCGGTCGAGCGAAGGGATCGTTCGGCGAGCAATGCTGCCAGGGGTTGTTCACCAAGATCGCGTTCTGTGCTTTTCAAGTGCCGGGATTGTCGCATAGTCTTCGGCCATGAAACAACGTTTTCTTCCCCTCGCCCTCTGCATCGGCACCCTGTTTACCCAAACCACTATGGCACAAACCGCACTCGATAAGGGCAAGGACTTCCTTGCCAGCAACGCAACCCAACCGGACGTCAAAACGACAGCCAGCGGGCTCCAATACAAAATTCTCAGCGAAGGCAAAGGCAAAATGCCCAAGGCCACTGATAGCGTTTTGGTCAATTACCGCGGAACGCTGCTCGACGGCACCGAGTTCGACAGCTCCTACAAGCGCAATGAGCCAATCAGCTTTCCGCTTAACGGAGTGATCCCCGGCTGGACCGAGGGACTTCAACTCGTGAAAGAAGGCGGAAAAATCCAGCTCTTCATTCCGTCCAACCTCGCCTACGGAGCGCGCGGAGCAGGCGGCCTCATCGGCCCCGACGAGACGCTCATCTTCGAGGTTGAGCTGCTGAAAATTCTCTGAGGCTTCAGGCGCGCCCCGCGCGCTTCGAACGGTCTTGCGCCCGTAGCCGCTGGACAGAGCGATGGACTAACTTGACTAATGCTATCCCTGATGGCATGTCTATCTCGTGACAACCATCACCACACACCAAGCAAAAACTCATCTTTCCCGTTACCTCGCGGAGGTTGAAGACGGAAAGGAGTTTGTGATTGCCCGAGGGAAGATCGCTGTGGCGAGGCTGGTGCCGATCTCGAAGGGCAGAAGCCGTCCGAAGGCGGGAAAGATTCAGGGAAAAACGTTTGATTTTCCAGACTCCGCGTTCGCTCCACTCACCGAGCAGGAAATGAGGGAGTGGGGAATGTGAAATTGTTGCTGGACACGTGCGTGTTTCTCTGGATTTCACAACAGCCGTCCAAGCTTTCAAAAGCGGCTGCGGCGGCCATTGACGAACCGCTTAACGAATTACTTGTCAGCGACGTCAGCATCTGGGAGATCACACTCAGGCATTCGACGGGAAAATTGCCCTTGCCCGGGGCTCCACGCACGTGGATTCCTGCCAAATTCGCCTTCCACGGAATCCAACATCTCGCTTTGGGCATCAATGACGTTTTCCTGAGCGGCGAGATGCCCCGTGTGAACGACGATCCTTTCGATCGACTGCTTGCGGCTCAGGCCGTCGGAGGCGGCATGTCGATCCTTTCGCCA
>JBBRHN010000162.1:0-6012 GCA_038222685.1 Chthoniobacterales bacterium
ACGATTCCCGTTGGTGCTGCAGGAGGATGTCCCGCTGTCCGAACAGGTCGCCGCAAGCGCATTCGCCCCGGCCTCTTCGCGCTTCGGCCCGTATTGCGACAACATCACGGGCATGAATTGGGAACTGCCCGACGGGCGGCGAGTTCGAGGGGTCAGTCATTCTTTATTGACATTTTTCCTGCATCGCACGAAAGACAGGGATGCCTCGACAGT
The DNA here is from genome assembly GCA_038222685.1 of Chthoniobacterales bacterium. Classification (GTDB taxonomy): domain Bacteria; phylum Verrucomicrobiota; class Verrucomicrobiia; order Chthoniobacterales; family Terrimicrobiaceae; genus JBBRHN01. The sequence goes on from JBBRHN010000162.1 coordinate 214, forward strand.
TAAGAATTGAATTTGCGGGGGCGATGTATCATGTGATGCGGCTGCATAGTATTTAGGGGTCAGTCATTCTTTACTGACATTTTTCTGCATGGCACGGGAGACGGGGACGCCTTGGCAGCTACGAATTGTTTCAGTGGCCCGGGGAAAAGGTGTCAGTGATGTATTATTGCATTTTTGTGAGCTGATTGTCTTGGCGATGCGAGGGAAAACGGGATGGCGTCAGGCAAAGCGGTTGTAGTCCGAGTGGCTGCCGATCCAGTCCCACACAAACACTCCATCCTGAAATATGCCGATGGCCCGGTAGTCTATACCCAAGCGTATGCTCCACTTACCACCGCCGACTTTCTTAAAGTGAAGCGATGGGTGGAACGGCTCCGTCTTCCAGATCCGATAGTTTTCTGTGCTGTAACGCGTATCTCCATCGGCATCATCCGATAGAGTTCCCAAAACCGAGGGGTCCCGCGACTCGGGAAGGTCAAGCCTTCCTCTCATCCAAGATGTGATCCAACGGGACCTGAGTGCCGCCAACTTTGGTCTGTTTGACGCTCCAATCAACAAAATCCAACTTGCCCGACGACGCATCAGTTTTCATCTGCGTGTCCCACTCGTCATCCGCAAAAAGTTGAAGGTCGCCAATCAGCTCGCAGTATTCCTGTGGCGAAAGATTGGCAATCGCTTCCTTGATCTCAGTTACCGTGCTCATGTGATGACCATACAGTAGCAGCATCTGCAGGGCAAGGCTTGAGAGGTCATCCAATTGTGGCGATACGGGAACACTGGGGGTCAGTGTGCAAATAGTTGCAAATGAGAAAGTATTTGTGCACTGGCACCCAGTTCCCACCGGATTCAGGCATGGCTGCCTTGGGAACAACGGGAGAGAAAACCCATTGACGCGAACGGAAAGAAAGGCAAATGACCATCATGGTAAAAACACGAGTCCAGTTTCCCGACCACATGTATCGTGAGGCGAAGCGGATTGCGGCGGAATACGAGACGAGTTTTGCCGAGGTCGTGCGGCGGGGGCTGGAAGAGGCGATCAGGAACCATCCTCCGGGGCGCACTTCCCTGTCCCAATGGAAGCTGGCGAAAGGCCATCGAATGGGAGAAGCGATTTTACCCGAGCAGGGATGGGATTTGGCCGCTAGGGATGAGCCGCGATCAGTTTTGACACAAATATCGTTGTCTATTTGGCAAACGAGGACTCCATCCACTATGAGGCGGCGCGGGATTTTCTGGTTGCGACTGCGCAGCGGGAAGACGTGATGATTTGCGAACTGATGTTGGTCGAGGTCTTCCTCAAGCTCTGCAATGGGAAAATGTTTAAGCATCCCATGGGCTCTCGCGAGGCGGGAGCCTACTGCCAAAGGCTCCGCGAAAACCGGCGTTGGCGCCTGGTGGAGTCCGCGCCCGTGATGAGCGATGTCTGGCGATGGACCGGGAGAAGGGATTTCGCCTTCCGCCGCATCATTGATATCCGCTTAGGTTTGACGCTCAGGAATTTTGGCGTGGAAGAATTCGCCACAACCAACGCGAAGGATTTCCGCGCGCTCGGGTTTCAAAAAGTATGGAACCCTCTGGACCCCGGTTCCCTCTGAAGACAAAATGATTTCTTGCGCGGAAACTTGAACTCGTCGAACTCGGGTCAGGGCGGAATGGCACTGGTTAGGCGCTCATGCACGGTAGGGGCGATGGATTACAACACATACAGCAGCGAAGAACCCAACTCCGGTTCTGTTGCAAGCGGATCGTTTTTCCACGGGTTAATTTCTCTTCCCGTTTTGGCGGAGGAACGTCGGGACGTCGAGGTCTTCGCCTTCCACGATCGTGGGTTCGATTTTCTCGAAGCGGCCGCGTGTGACGGGCTCAAATTGCAATGTCTCCTGCTTAACCTTGGGGGCTGGGGGCTTGGGCTTGGCGACTTCGGCGAGCGGGCGGGGCGTTTTGGCGGGCGTGAGCGGAGCGGCTTTTTCCGGCTTCGGGGCAGGCTCTGGCTCGCGCGGCGCGGTTTCCGGCTCGGGTGCTGGCGGGAGCGGATTGGAGAGAAGGTCGCGTTCGGGTTCGCGCGGTTCTTCGGCGCGGCGGGGCTCAGCTTTTGCAGGAGGACGGGAGGTCCGGGCGGTTTCGCGGCGCGGGACTTTGTGTCCGGATTTTCCGAGCAAAGTCACGCTTACCGGCGCCGACGGATCTTCGCTGGTGCTGACGCCGAGATGGAGCAGGCCAGAGTCGGCAATATGCTTTGAGATTTCCTCCATGATCGAGCCGACTTCTGCAAATGAGAGATCGGGCGGGCCGGAGACATGCACGAGCAGACTGCATTCCTCGCTTCCGATTTGGTCGCGATTGAGCAACGGGCTGCGGAGGGCGCGTTCGAGGGCATCGTAGGCGCGGTTGTTGCCGGACGAGCTTCCGGAACCGAAGAGGCAGATCGCTTCGCGGCCTTCGAGAACCGAGAGAAGATCCGGCAGGCCGACAGCGAGGGGGCCGGGCGTGGAGATAAGCCGCGACAGCGTTGTTAAACACGCGCAGAGAAGATCGTCGCAAGCGCCGAACGTTTCGGCGACGCCGGATCGCGGAGCAGTGAGCTCGGACATGCGGTCGTTCTCGAAGTGGATGACGGCGTCGGCGTGCTCCGAAAGTTCCTCAAGGGCGACTTGGGCTTGCGTCGAGCGGCGGCGTCCCTCAAATCCAAACGGCGTGGTGACGAGCGCGATGAGAAGGGCACCGTTTTTCTTGGCAAGCTCGGCGACGATGCCGACCGCGCCGGACGCCGTGCCGCCGCCCAGTCCGGCGCAGAGAAAAACGATGTCCGAGCCCCGGATGGCTTGTTCGATTTCGCCCGCCGATTCGCGGGCGGCGTCGAGTCCGATCTCGGGGTCGCCGCCTGCTCCGAGTCCGCGTGTAGCGAGCGGGCCGATGGCGACTTTGGCCTCCACAATGGACGATGAGAGGGACTGCATGTCGGCGTTCATCACGACGGAGTGAATGCCGCCAGGGTGGGCGACCGTCATGCGATCCGCGAGATTTACGCCGGCATTTCCGAGCCCGATGAGGGTCACCACGGGGTCCGATGTTCGATCGAGGAATTTGGGAATCGTGATCATGGCGGGCGGGGTGTTTGCTTAGAAGGGGAGTCTGAATTTTCTGCCGACTTTTTTAAAAAACCCGCCGAGCATGGATTCCTCCGGCATTTCCGAGCGAACGGCTTGGGCGTATTTTGTGAGGCCGATGCAGGTCGAGAACTGGGGATTCTCAAACGCAGAGGTGGGGCCGGAGACGGCGTAGGCGCGCGTGAGGTGAACAGGCATTTCGAAGACCGACTCGGCAACCTCGCGCACGCCGCGGATGAGGCTGCACCCGCCGGTGAGCACAATGCCGGCACCGAGCAAATGCTCTGGCACCTCGCCGGTGAGGCGCTTGCGAAGCAGAGTGAAAAGCTCTTCCAGCCGGGCGTGAATAATCATATTCAGCATCTCGCGTTCGACTTCCTTGCCCGAGAATCCCTGGTCGTTTTTGAGCACGATTTTTTCTCCCGGGAGCGCCTTGCCGAGAACAGCAGCGCCTTCCTCGATCTTGAGTTTTTCGGCGCGGGTGATGGGAATGCGGAGTCCGATGGAGATGTCGTTTGTGATGTGATCACCGCCGACAGCGAGCACGCCGCTGTGTCGTACGGTGCCGTCGAGGTAAACAACATAGTCGGTCACACCTCCGCCGATATCGACAACGACAGCGCCGGCATCTTTTTGGCCCTGATCGAGCACAACTTGCGCGGAGGCGAGCGAGTTCACCACAACATCATCGACTTCGATGTTAAACTCCTTCACACAGCGGATCGAGTTTTGGATGCGGGTCATCATTCCGTGGATGATGTGAAAATCCGCCTCGAGGCGCGAGCCGAGCATCCCGAGCGGGTTAAGCACGCCATCCTGACCGTCGACATAGTAATGTTGGATGATCGAGTGGAGAATCGCGTTTTCCTTGGGCAGGCTGATTTCTTTGGCTTTGTATTCGACCTCTTGAATTTCCTCCTCCGTGATCTCGCCGCTGTCGTCGGGCAAGGTCGTCGAGCCTCGGTTGTTGAAGCTCTGGATGTGGCTTCCGGTCACGGCAAGCCAGACGCTTTTGATTTCGACATCGCTTTTCTCCTCAGCGTCGGAGAGAGCCTCGTGAACACACTTCGAGGCATTTTCAAAGTCGATGATTTCGCCTTTGCGCACGCCCCGTGAAGGTGCCTCGCCGACGCTCAGCAAACGAACGTCGCCGTCGTCCCGGCATTCTGCCACGACAGCGCACACTTTCGATGTGCCGATTTCCAGCCCAACATGGATGTCCTCGCGTGCCATCAGTTTTTCCTCACTTTTGCCGATGAACCAGCTTTTGGTGTTTCGATTTTTGGGGGCGACGAGACCATGACAAAAGTCGCCGGAGTGTTGCGTCGCACCATAAGGTTTGTCGATTCGAGTTCGCGGCCTGTATCGCGGTAGTGGTCGAGCAAAATGTGCAACCGGCTCAGTTGCGACGCAAAATCCTCAGGTGCGAACGTGACGCGTGCGTTACGATCCGTGGTAATCTCAATGCAATAACCCTTTGCGATATTCATCGAACGCACGCGGAACGTGCCGTCCGGTGAGCCGTTCACGTCGGCCAGGAGCGCGAGGGCCCGCCGGAGATCCTCGTTGTGCAGTGGTTCGCCGTCGCGGATATTGTCGCTCTGCACGCCATAAATGATAGGCAGGTGATAGAACTCCGGGCGCACTAAGCGGGGCTTCATCAAAAACCCGCTTGCGTCCACAAGCATCGCGCGATCCGGGTCGAAAGGGTCGGCGTCTTTTTCCGGCGGAGCGATCCACGCAATCGGATCGCGCGCGACGACGGTCACGGAAATCGCTCCGGGCAAGTTGCGTTCGATGGAGACTTTCTCAATCTGAGGAATCGCGCTCAGAGCCTTTTCGGCTGCAGCGAGATCGACACGGAAGATGTTTTCGCCTTCGCGGATGCCGGTCTCCGCCAAGGCGTCTTCACGCGTCATCACGCCGTCCAGCTCGAAGTTCACGCGGTGCAACGTGTATTCCGGATTCGAGAAGAAAAATTTATCGAGCGCGGTTGCGAGCCCGAGCCATCCGGCACCGGTCAATATGAGCACGAAAATGATCTTCCACAAAAATCCGCCGACTTTCTCACGCCGTTGCCGCCGGGCCGTGACAGCGCGGATTTTCACGTTGAGCAGGTTTTGGCTGCGCGTCGTGGCTACGCGGCGATTGCCGGTGGCCCGTGTCGTGGACAGGCGCGTCATCTTTGAAACCTCCTTAGCGAGAGGCCCGCGATGTATTCGCATAGGGCTGGAAAGTCGAGTCCGAGAACCGCGGCGGCCTTCGGCAAAAGGCTCGTCTCCGTCATGCCCGGAATCGTGTTGATCTCCAGCACGCTCATTTCGTTGTTGGCACCGAGCAGGATGTCGACGCGGGAATAGACCTCCAGCCCGACGGATCGGGCGGCGGCGAGAGCGACTTGCTCGACGGTCGAAGCAACCCCGGGTTCTAACGCGGCCGGCACGTGATACTCGGAAGCGCCCTTTGTGTATTTGTGTTCGTAATCGTAAAATCCCTCATTCGGCACAATCTCAACCGCGGGCAATGCCTCGTCGCCGAGAATGCCAACCGTCAACTCGCGTCCGGTAAAAAAATCCTCCACCAGCACGCGGTTGCCATATTGAAAACAATCCTCCAGCGCGGCATCCACTTCTCCGGAGCTGCGAACGATATGGACACCGACACTTGACCCCTGACGCGGCGCCTTGATCAC
>JBBRHN010000163.1:0-6005 GCA_038222685.1 Chthoniobacterales bacterium
GGGCGCGACCCGGCGGGCGGTGAAGACGGAACAGACGATCAGCACGCCGCAGGATCAGCCGGATCCGTCCAAAGGCGCGGAATCTTCCGTGCCGGTGGCCCCCATATTGGACGAGACGGCCCGCTTGGCGCGGGATGCGCAAATTTGGAACCGCATTCCCGAAGAGAATGTCATGAAGTTCAACCGCACTTCCCTGGAGCTTCCCGAGAATGTGACGTTTGGTGCTCCGGGAAAAACCGCGGAGGAAATCGAAGCAGAATGGGGAAAATGGAAACCGAAGCAAAATTCGCTCGACGGCACGATGCTTGAAAATGAAAAGCTCGGCTTGAAATACACGGTTGATGATCTCAATCACGGTCGTCCCCTGCCTGATCCCTATCCCTATAAGGACGATGGAGCGGGATTGTATTTTCCGGACGAAAAGGATTCGTCAAAAGGCAAGGTCTGGATGCCCATCGCGCAGGCGGCGCGCGATCAGGTGAATGTGAATTTCTTCAGCTTCTGGAAAGCGCGGGGCGGAGATGCGTATGCGCGCGACGCCGCTATCGAGCTGCTGCGCGAGGCTTATCAATACCCGACAATCGATTCCGCAAACAGCCTCCTGAACTTGATCTCCGTCCCCGGCGCGCGCGGACGGGATTCGCGGTTTCGGCTTCGCATGGCGCGCTTGTATATTCCACAGGGCTACGAAATGCCCCTGCTTCGTTACGACCTGCTTTTCCCCCACATCAAAGGCAATGAAGATCTGGCCAAAAGCATCTCGCGGTTCGTGCCATGGGTGAACTCGAGCGACGATCTGGTGAAAATGGTCGATGTCTATCTTGTGCAGATGCACGCCAAGGAAATCATGCGCTGGCAGGCGGTGAATCAAACCTGGACCACTAAACTGGCGGACATCGCGGCGACGCTCGGCGGCAAAGACCGCGAGGTGACACGTCCGCTCTTGGAGAATCTCTGGTCGCAGACGTGGGTCTATCCGCTGGCTCCGGCCGGACTGCCGGATCACCTCGTGACGGGCTACGATCGCAACGGCGTGCAGTTCATCGGATCCTGGTTCTATGGCACCGAGGAACGGGCGTCCAATCTGGCGGAGTCCGTCGAGAAATACGTGAAGTCCGGCGGTGAGGCCTCCTATAACCTGGCCGATCCGAAACTGTATCCGAAACCGGCCGCCCACTCAGAGTGGATGCTCGAAACCGTCATCGGGGGCAGGGATTTCCTTCGCATCGGCGATGTGGGAGGCCCGGAGAAGCTTCCTGGCCGCGGGCTAAGTGCGAAATTTCGCCCCCAGATGGTGAATGGTTGGTTGTGGACGGGCGATCCGCGTTTCGCCTGGATGCTGGAAAACATCTATCAGCGGGAAGGCGAGAGCGACGCCGACTGGAAGGCACTCGAACAGGCGGCCGCGACGGTCAAGCGCGCTCCCTGGCTGGACCTGCCGTCGCGCGCGATTGCCAACTGGGCGACTGTCCTCGAGTCCGGTCTCCAGCATGATGATTTCCGTTTTCGCCGGGCGGTCTATCTCCGGGTGGGACTCGGTTTTGGCCACGGCCACGCCGACACGTTCGACATGCAGGGTTTTGCCCATGGGGTGCCGTGGACGATTGATGACGGACAGCGCAGCGGATACACGAAGCCCAATTCCCGATTCAGCCGTATCCACAACACGGTTGAGGTGGATGGCAAGGGGAACAACGAATTTGGGTTGAGTTCCTATGCCTGGACCGAAAACCTTTCCGACGCACCCGGCGCGCCCTTCATGAGTGTGCGGGCCGTCCCGCCGCCGAATGCCACTTTATACCAACGGCAGGTCGCGCTGGTCACGGTGGATGAGGGAACGGGCTCGAAGCCGTTGCCGCCAGAACAACAACTGCCGGACGCCGTGTTGCCTCAGGAAATCAAAAGCGCCAACTCCTATGTCTTCGACGTCTTCCGCGTCGCGGGCGGCAGTGCGCATTTGTATAACTTTCACGGTCCAATCGAGGATCAGTTTAAGTGGAACGTGACCGGGGAGAAAGCGATTGAAAACGTCAAGGAAATCTATGACGTGACCACGGACGCCAACACCCTTTCAAGTTTCTCGGCGGAGAAGTCGGCCAAGACCAAGTTTGGCGGAGAGATGCCGGAGACTTTCGAGGCCACCTGGCGTCTGACCCGTGAGGGAAAATTTGGCACCGAACAACAGTATCTCGGCAAGAATTTCAACGAATCCGCACCTCGCAAGTTCACCCGACTGCATTTGCTTAACGCCGCCGGAATGCGCGGTTTGCGGGCGGATGTGTTCTGCCAACAAGTCGGCTACCGGTTCACGACGACGACCGCGATCAAGCGGGGCAAGGATCTTGAAAGTGCTTTCGCGGCCATCATCGAGCCTTATGCCGGTGAGCCTTTCGTGACGTCGGCGAAACTTCTCGAAGTGACGGAGAACGAAAGCGATGCCCGGCGTGCGGTCGCGGTGGAAGTCAAAACCTCCAACGGCCATTCCGACGTGAATCTCGCGGACGGACGCCCCGAAAAAACGCGCAAGATCGGCGCGATCACGTTCGCGGGCGAGTATGGTCTCATCTCGAAAGACGCCTCCGGCCTGCGGCAAGCCACCCTCTCGGGCGGAACCCACCTGGAATCTCCAGAAATTAAGATCCTCCCGGCAGCGCGGGAATACACCGCCTCCGTAATGAAAGTCGATTATCACCACAACCAAATCACGCTCGACCAACCCCTGCCCGCATCGGCCGTGGGACAGGTTTTCCAGATCGGAACGCCGGAAAAATGGACAAGCTTCACCGTGGAGAAAATCGAAGGCCCGGTCGTCACGATGACCCAAAGCGCGGACTTTTTCCGCTCCGCCGTGCAGTCAATCAGCGACGACGGGACGAAGGTCGCCACCGCGCTGACCCATCCGCTAAGTTTCGGCGGGATGTTGCCCAGTGCCGGTTGGACCGTTACCAATGACGAACTGACCAAAACCTGGCGGCCCGCGCTAGTGAACGGCAACCAGTTTGTCTTTGGCGAAGCGGTGACGAAAGAGGATTTCGGAAAGACCGGCGAGCTGCGCGTGTGGGAATACGGCGTGGGGGACACCATCAAGCTTAGCACTTGGATTAGTGTCCAACGCACGGAGGCCGGTTACGAAGTCACGGGCAACGTGGACGCCGAAGTAACCATCGCGGGCAAATCGAGAAAAGTCATTGCCAGCGACGTGGCTAAAGGGGCTGTGCTACTAAAATGAAAAACAACCGGCACAGGTGCTATGCCGCAGAGATTCCTCACGCAAAGGTCGCAAAGGATAAGGCGGGAGATCGGGAGTTTTCCCACTTGGACCTTGCGAATTTTGCGTGAGACCCCATTCCCTATCCAACACACGAAAAAATCATGAAAGCAAAATTAAAGTCATTGGGTCAGCCCGCCCTGCTCGGATTCACCACCGCTTTCCTTCTGGCGACAACCTTGCAGGGCGGCGAAAATCCCACCCCGAAGCCCGACGGCTTTCGCACTGCGGAAGTCACGCCAGAAACGAATCGCAAGGCCACGGTGGATGCAGCTAAGTTCATTGATCCGACAAAACCCGATTGTGGCATTCAGGCTGCCATCGATGCGCTTCCCCCGCAAGGCGGGGAGGTCATACTGCCGGAAGGGAACTTCGTTGTTAAAAAAGCCCTTGTCCTGCGCAGCGGCGTGCGGCTGCGAGGTCAGGGCGCAAAGACGCAGATTGCCCAGCCTTCTCCCCTCGTGCAGACGAAGCTCGCAAATCCCATGCGCGAGGGCGACACGGAGCTGGTTGTCGAGGACGCGACCGGCTTCACGCCCGGCATGGAGATCAGCGGAGGTTTCCGCGGAAAGCTGATTAGTTTCTTCATGAAGATATCTCCAAAAAGCCGGGAATTCTGGATTGCTTACGACCGGATTTTTGTTGTGGCAGTGAAGGACAACACCATCCAGATTTCCGCGCCCTTCCCAGGCAACCTCAAGACGCTCGAAGTGGGAGATTTCATCACCAATTTTTTCCCGGTGATCTATGCCATCAACGTGTCGGACATCGAGGTGCGCGACCTGGAAATTGTGGGTGGCGACGACGACCCGGCTGCAGATATCGGCCAGTTCCGCATCAATGGCGATTACACGGCCTCGGCTCTGACGTTCTTTTACGTGGATCGGGTGCGCATTTGCAATGTGACGGTGCGCGGCTGGAAGGGCGATGGATTCAGCCTGCAGGGCGGAAACAATAATCTCCTTTCGGAATGCCAGGCACTGAACATGAAAGGCTCGGAAACGAAGGGCTACCATCCCGGTAGCGTGCAGAACGAATGCATCCTCACTCGCTCGCTGGCCGATGGGTGTGAGGGGCCGGGTATCTTTTTCTGCCACGAGGTGAAATTTTCTGTCGTCGGGAATTCCATCCTCACCAACAACGGCGAAATGATCGGCGGATTCTCCGATGACGCCGATATGTTCAACGTCTGCAATCGCAACTACGGCGAGAACAATAAGAAGGGTTTGTTGCTCACGGAAGGCTCCGATCAAGTCTTCGCGGAAAATGTCATCGTGAACACGGCGGCGGCCCCGGTCGAATTTTCGGGAAATACCCGCAAGCCCGATGAGCCGAACATGTGGCCGTGCTATCAAGTTGTCGCGAGCAACACGATTGTGAACCAAGGCGAAACCGCCGACGTCGAACCGCTCATTTTGATCCGTCCGGGCACTTCGGCAAGTGTCATCGCCAACAATGCCTTTCAGTCCGCCAACGATGCCATGGCAGTGAAGGATGATGCACCGGATTTGAATGTGGTCGCAAACAACCATCCGCTGGAAGGCCCTTATGCCAAACCAGTGGTGCCGAAGATTCCTCCCGCTCTTCCGGCCATCACCGTCGATGCGGCGACATTTTACGATCCGAAAAAGCCGGACTGCGGGTTTCAAGCCGCCATCGACAAGGCAGCCAAAGACGGAGGCCGGGTGCAGCTTCCGGCAGGAGTCTATGCCTTGTCTCAGGGGTTGTCGCTCCCGTCCGGCGTGACGCTTGCAGGAGCCGGCACGGTGACCGTTCTGCTCTGGAAGGGCACCGGACCCGCCATCGCGAGTAAGGACCAGTCGCAGATCGCGATTCGTCAGCTTAGCATCCGGCAGTCCCTGGACAATACCCAGCCGACCCAAGCCATCGCTATCACCGGCGGAACGGGTGTTCTGATCGACTCTGTCATCGTCGATGATATGACAGGCCCCGGCATTCAGCTCAAAGGAACGAAAGACACGCTGATCAGTCAATCCCTGGTCTCGGGATGCGAGGCCGGCTATGTCTGCGAGAAAGCCATGAACCTGACCATTGCCGAATCCTGGAGCCTGCGCCACAAAGGCGACGGCATCCACATTGCCGATAGTTCCGGCGAGGTTGTGATCGACAGCAGCATCGTTTCCGGCAATCGCGGATATGGCGTAGCGGTGCAAGAACCTCGCGATGGCGCGTTTTCCCTCGTTAGCAGCGTGATTACGGAAAGCGGCAAAAACGGTCTCTTCCTCCAGGACTGCGCCGGGGGCACCGTTCGGGGTAACATCGTCCACCGAGGACGGGTGTCCGAGTTTGAGAACTTCCCGCCCGCCGCTGCGGTTCTTCTGGCCGGGACCACGCGGGACATCCGCATCACCGAAAACCGCATCGTCGAAAACCGCACGGCCGAACGTGCGGAACAGGCCGCTTCCTTAATCGCCGTGGAAGAAGAGGCAACCGCCTCGGGAAACACCATCCGATTCAACGTCCTCTGCTCGGATAAATACACGGGTGAGCTGCTCGCGCTTTCCGGGAAAAATACCGTGGCAAAAGACAACATCCTCAAGCCGCATGGGTTCAAATATCCTCCAGCCGGGGCGACCGCTCAGTAAGCATAGGCCGTCCCTGCTTCGGCATCAGTGTGTTTCGACTGCGACGGCAATCTGCGGCAGGTGTTGAAAATGGGCATCGCGCGTTACAAGCAAGGCGTTCCACTCAAGAGCCAAAGCGGAGATCCAGACAT
>JBBRHN010000164.1:0-5985 GCA_038222685.1 Chthoniobacterales bacterium
TCTGTCAATTTCATCACCTGCCACGACGGCTTCACGCTGAGCGATCTTTTTTCCTACAACGGCAAACACAATCTCGCGAACGGGGAGAACAACAACGACGGGACGAACGATAATCTGAGCTGGAATTGCGGCGTCGAAGGCCCGACAGACGACCCCGCGATCCAAGCCCTGCGCACGCGCCAGCAAAAAAACGCCATGCTTCTCCTGCTTGCCAGCCAAGGCGTGCCGATGCTCACGATGGGCGACGAATGCGCCCGCACACAGCTCGGCAACAACAACGCTTATTGCCACGACGAGGATTGGAATTGGCTCAACTGGAACCCCTCGCCCGAAGGTGACGAAATCCTTCGATTTACCAAGTTCATGATCGCTTTCCGCAAGGTCCATCCGGCGTTGCGCCAGTGCGAGTTCCTCACCGGCCGCGATCAAGTCGGCAGCGGCTACCCCGACATCAGTTGGCATGGCATTCTCCCTTGGCGCCCCGATTGGTCGCCGCCGAGCCGATCTCTCGCGTTCATGCTTTGCGGACGCCACGGAGAGGCCGCTGGAGGCCCGCCGGATTTCCTCTACGTCGCGTTTAATATGTATCACAAGCCCCTGAATTTCGGGTTACCCGTGCTCCCAAAAGGAATGGCTTGGAGGCGCTTTGCCGACACCAGCCTCGCCAGCCCGGCCGACATCTGCAAACCGGGGGAAGAGACTCCAATAGGACCTCAGAAACAATACCTCCTGAGCGAATGGTCGGCCGCCGTGCTCGTCGGACGCGCTGGTTGAGCTGCCCATGAGTATTCCTCCCTCCGGGCTTCTCGTTGCCGCTCAAATCTTCGGCACATTTGCCATGGTGGGGCTCATCTGGTTTGTTCAAATCGTCCACTACCCCATGATGCGACGCTTCCCGGAGAACGGGTTTGCCGCCATTGCACGCGAGCACTGCGAACGCACCGGCTCTGTGGTGCTGCCGCTGATGACCCTTGAACTCGCCTCGGGTGTCATGCTCTGGATCGTGGGGCTGCGCGAGCCTCTTTTTGCACTGAGCCTTGGCCTCCTTGCCCTCATCTGGCTATCCACCGCCACCCTCCAAGCCCCGCTCCATCGCCGCCTGATTCAAGGCAAAGATCCCCTCGTCCTCAACCGCCTCATCGCGACCAACTGGATCCGCACCGTCGCATGGACGCTGCGCGCCGTATGCCTCATCCTCGTTTTTTCCTGAGATTGCACTTGCATGACTTCCGCTAGCGCGATACATATCGCCCCCTTTCTTTATTTCCTGCGACCAAAATGGCAAACAAGTCCAAATCATCCCCCAAGCCCAAGAAGGCAACTTCCAAGGTGAAGCCTGCTCCAAAAAAGGAGCTTTCCAAGGCTCCGTCCAAACCTGCTCTCAAAAAGGCCACTCCTATTAAAGCAAACACGAAAAAGCCGACCGTCAAGGAAGCTCCGGTCGCCAAAAAAGTTTCGGTGCCGAAAAAAACACCTGCGAAGCCTGTTACAACGAAGGCGGCCACGACTCAAAGCAACGTGCCCCCCAAGCCCGTTCTCCTTACCGGCTTCCTGGCCAAGCAACGCCAACGCCTTTTGGTGCTCAAGGACACCCTCCTCGACTCCATGAACGGCGTCGCCAAAGACAGCCTGCGCTCCCGTGCCGAGGGCAGTGAGGCTTCGGCCTTCGGAATGCACCAAGCCGATGCCGGCAGCGATGCTTACGACCGCGACTTCGCACTCAGCCTGCTCTCTCAAGAACAGGACTCCCTTTTTGAAATCGACCAGGCTCTCAAGCGTTTGGAGACTGGCGGCTACGGGATGTGCGAAATGTCCGGCAAGCCGATCCCTCACGCCCGCCTCGAAGCCCTTCCGTTCGCCCGCTTTACCGTCGAGTGCCAAACCGAGCTTGAGAAAAATAACCGCTACAACCGCTTCCGCGCTCCCGTGACTTCGCTCTTCGGGCTCGACGACGACGACGGCGAAGAAGAAGATTCACCAACAGATACCAAGGACTGATACCATGCCACAGGAAAACATCACACTCGAATGCACCGAGGCCCGCGCCGAGGGAAAGCCGCCTTCGCGATACATTACGACTCGCAACAAAAAGAGTCCCCAGACGCCGAACCGTCTCGAAAAGAAAAAATACAATCCCAACCTCAAGCGCTACACGCTTCACCGGGAAATCAAATAAACCGCCATGCAGCCGAAAACTCCTCAACGCCGTTCCAATTTCCGCCGTGCCAATCGCACGATGCCCCGCCGCCGCGTCGATCTCAACATCGAAGCCATCGACTACAAAAATCCCGATCTCCTGAAACGCTTCGTCACCGAGAGCGGCAAGATTCTCCCGCGCCGCGTCACCGGCATGTCCGCCCGCCTTCACCGCAAGATTACACGCGAGGTCAAACGTGCCCGCGCGATGCTCTTGATGAAGTAACGAAGGCGACTCAGCCTCCCTCCGCGCGCTCTATTGTCGCCAGCAGCAGGGCCGCATGCAATTGCTGCACGTAGAGCTCCGCCTTCTCCCGCGATCCGGCCCACACAATCGACTTCCCGTTGTTGTGCACCTCGCGCATGTGACGCTCCGAACGTTCCTTGGAAAATCCGAAAATCTTTCGGAAAGTCAAAGCGACGTAGCTCATTAAATTCACCGGATCGTTGTGAACGACCACGTTCCACGGCAAATCGAGATCCTCTTCGCTTTCAACTTCAGGCTCCTCGATCGCTGGCATGTCGTCAGGCGGCTCTGAGAAGAGCAGGTGAAGCTGGCAGCCCACTCAGCGCCGCATTCACAGCCGGCCACACCCCTGCCACCGGCAACGACCGCATCTCCAGGAAAATCAACGCCGCCATGGTCGTGGCAGGCGAAATATGAAACGCCGCGGCCCGTGCCGCGAAGACTGTCGCAAAGTGGCACGCTACCGTGCTGCCCGCCACCGCCCGCGCGTAGCGCTCGAGGACCCTCTCGCCCGCCGGTGCCTTGAGTTCCAGCAACAGCATCCTCCCCGCCTCGCGACTCCGGCGCGCGGGCGGTCCGGCCAAACCCGCCTCCAGCACCGCATCGACCGCCCCGAGTTCACGCGCGCCACCCTCACGCGCCGCCTCAAAAGCCTTCATCACCGCCGGAAAAAGATGCCTCGCCAGAATCGCCTCGCGCCACGTCTCCAGCTCCGCTGGCGCACCCGAAAACGTCAATTCGCCGAGATGATCCAAACACGGCGCGCAAATCCGCACTGCTCGAAAGACTTCCTCGCGCGCCCCGGTCTCTATCGAGTTCACCATGCCATTAGACCTTTCCCGCGCGATGGAGCGGATCCGAAAAATAGCGATTCGTCTCCGACGCAATCACCCCGCTCAACAATAAAAGTGAAATCACGTTCGGTATCGCCATCAACCCATTCATCATGTCTGAAAAATTCCACACAGCTTCACTTTTCCACACACACCCAAAAAACACGGCCGCCACCCAAAAGAGGCGATACGTAAAAATCGCCCGCACCCCGAGCAAATACTCCACCGCCTTCTCCCCGTAGTAAGACCATCCCAGGATCGTCGAGAACACAAACGTCAACAACCCGCCAACCAAAATCAAATCCCCAAATCCGCCGAGATGGTGAAACGCCGCATCGCAAAGCGTCGCCTTCGTCATCCCCTCTTTCGTCCAATCCCCCGAGCCCACGATCACCAAACCCGTCAGCGCACACACGACCACTGTGTCCCAAAATGTCCCCGTGCTGCTCACCAGTGCCTGGCGCACGGGATCCTTCGTCCGTGCTGCCGCCGCCACAATCGGCGCACTCCCCAAGCCCGACTCGTTTGAGAACAATCCGCGCGCAATGCCGTAGCGCATGGCCTGCGCGATTCCCGCACCGACAAAACCGCCGACCGCCGCGTGCCCAGTAAACGCACTCGTCACAATCAAGCCGATCGTGCCGCCAATCTCCCGCCACCCGATCACGAGAATCACTAGACATCCCAGCACGTAAAAAAACGCCATAAACGGAACCAGAAAAGCACAAAACCTCGAAATCGATTTGATTCCCCCGAGAATCACAAACCCCGTCAACGCCGCCAGCCCGATACCCACCCAGAACTTGATGTCTGCGTCCAGCGCAGTGAACGGAAGAATGTCTTTGTTCGCCACGATCATGTCAGCAATTGCATTCGCCTGCGTCATGTTGCCGATTCCAAAAGCCGCTATCGCCGTGAAAATCGCAAAAAGAATCCCAGCCCAGCGTGCCTTCAACGCGTTTTCGAGCACATACATCGGCCCGCCCGACATCTCACCCCGCTCGTTCACCACGCGATACTTCACCGAAAGCAAAGCCTCGCTATACTTCGTCGCGATTCCAAAAACACCCGTCAGCCACATCCACAAAACCGCCCCGGGCCCACCCAACAAAACCGCGCCTGCCACGCCGAAGATGTTCCCCGTCCCGATCGTCGCCGCCAACGCCGTCATCAACGCCCCAAACTGGCTCACGTCTCCCGGCGCACCCGGCTCCTTCGACACCGAGAGCCGAATCGCATAGCCGAGATACCGCTGGATCAACCCCGTGCGCCACGTCAAAAAAAGATGCGTCCCCGCAAGGAGGTAAACCAACCACGGACCCCAGACCCACCCCGCTGCCGTTGCGATCCATTGATCAAGACTTTGCATGGATGGTCATTAAAGACTCCGCCGCCGCGGAGCAAGCAAAGAACCGTCGCGGAAATGACTCCTGCGCTCAGATCTCAAAAAAGATCGCCGAGCGCGGGCCGGGGGCAATTTCCGGGGCGCCTGCGGAATAAAAAATTGAGCCTTGATTTAGCGGCAGAGCGGGCGAGACTCGAAGCATGATCGAGTTGGAGGTTTACTCTGCGGGTGTGCGTCATCCGGACAAGATGATGAGCTTGACGTTGGAACTCGATGTGATGCCGGGCCTGCGCTACAAGGTGGATACAAACCACGACATCATCTACATGGAGTTCAGCGAGGCAAGCCCGTCGCAGCACGATCTCGAATCGCTCTTCAAAAAAATCGGCCTCGAAGCGAAATTTGTCGGACAGCTCCCGCCAGAAGTGAGCTCGAAACGAAAAACCCAGCGCATCGCTTGAGTTCGGGAGATCGCGAGGTGATCGAGGGGCGTCCGGTCCTGAATCTGCTCGGGCTTTTGGTCCGGGTTTGGACGGATTTGATGGCCTCGCTTGGGCAGCTCGCCATTTTGGCGGGCGAGACATTCTCATCGATTGCCTGCGGGCGCATTCGTGTGCGCCTGACTCTTCAACAGATTGCCGAGATTGGGTTTGGCTCGCAAGTTGTCGTTATTGTCACGGGTGCATTTACGGGAGCAGTTTTTACCGCGCAGGCGTATTTCCAGTTTGCGAGTTTGAACATGGAAACGGCGGTCGGGCCCGTGGTGACCCTCTCAATGTTTCGTGAACTCGGTCCCGTGCTGGCCGGGCTGATGGTGGCCGGGCGCGTGGGTGCAGCAATGACCGCCGAGATCGGCACCATGAAAGTGACTCAACAAATCGACGCCCTGCGCGCGCTCGCGGTGAACCCTGTCGATTACCTCGTCGTGCCGCGCGCGCTCGCGATGTTTATTTCGATGCCGCTGCTGGTTGTCGAATGCGTGGGTTTTGGGATCCTTGCGTCCTATTACGTCGGCGTCGAGGTGCTCAATATCAACGGCGTTTACTTCCTCGCCAATATGACCAAATTCACCGAGGGCAGCGATATCATGATGTCGCTCATCAAGGGCTTCGTCTTCGCCGGCATCATTGTTTTCATCAGTTGCCGCGAGGGATTGCACGCGAAGGACGGGGCGGTCGGCGTGGGCCGCGCGACCACAGCCTCGGTCGTCACCTGCTCGCTCGCCATCCTCATCGCTAACTTTTTCCTCACCATGGCTCTCAACATTATCTTTCCCGCCGGCCAGCGATGAGTGCGCCTTTACTCGAAGTCCGCGACCTCGTGCAAAAAATCGGGGGCCAGGAAATCCTCCGCGGCGTCAGCAT
>JBBRHN010000165.1:0-5969 GCA_038222685.1 Chthoniobacterales bacterium
GGGCGCCGGACGAGGGCTCGGGGATCGCGCTGAAACTAAAATTATCCACCGCAAGCGCGCTGGTCGGAAGGCTCGGGGAGCCGTTCGGGCTGTTTACCCAGCGCAGCCAAAGGAAATCATTCTGCGCCCAGGATATCCCGGCCAACGACAAGGACGCCGCTGTGGTGTTGAGAAGCCCACTCCCGAAAGATCCGGAGGCTGCCGTGACCGTGCCATTTGTCCCAGTCAGGTTAAGCGTTCCAAATCCCCCTGCCGACAGTTGGTCGCCGCTGGAAGAGGTCACCAGATACTGCAAAGTAAGGGTCGTTGCGGCAGACACCTGCCTACGCCATTGCTCCACGTCATAGGCAATTGAGGCAGACGTTAGGGTTGTTGCTGAATTATTTCTCAACTGGATTCCCATGTATGTATCTCCGGCAAAACCGTTTGCAGTGAAGGTGGACATGGCACGCTCGGTGCCCGACGCCGCACCCCAGAAATAAAGATCTCCGGTGGCAGTTGTGGAACCCGAACTGACTCTGCCCAAGTTTGAAGCGGTCCCCACCGAACTATACCAACCGGGAAGCCCGTAAAAATTGACGCTCGACTGATTGTTGGTCCACGAAAATGAGGTTGTGAGGCTCGAGGGGACAGCCGGTGCTGGCGTGAAAACCGTCCCGACCGTTCCGGTTTGATCAAACGCCTGCGAATAGGTGCCGGTCGTGTAGAGAACCTGCGCGCCAGCCGGAGCGACGGCAAGGAGCAAGCCGCATCCCGCCGCGAGGCACGTGAGCAGCGAATAGGGAGATCGGGGGAGCATGGGTGGTCTCATGGTTTTGCTTGTGATTTTGCTTGTGATTTTGCTTATGGTTGGGTTCGTGGGTAGGTTCATGGTGCCACAATCTTCTTGAGCCTCGAACGATGCAAGAGGCTAAAGAGGTTTAACTGTAACTCTTGCTTGTGTCCTGGGCGTGTGGCGATCACCTTTGCCGAATGAAACGGGTCACAATGCGGGATATTGCAAGTCACGTGGGGGTGAGCGTCATGTCGATCTCGCGTGCCCTCAGTGGAGAGCACCCGAAAGTCTCGGCGAAACTGCGCGCCAAGGTCCTGGCGGCGGCGGAGCAGATGGGATATCGGCCGGACCCTGCACTTTCCGCGCTGGTGAGTTACCGGCATCAGAAAGCTGGCACGCGGCACGGCGAGAACCTCGCGTTCCTCACGAGCTGGGACAGCGCGACGGCCTGGATGAGCATCCACCACTATCGCCTCGTGTTTGAGGGCGCATCGCAGCGCGCGGCGGAATTGGGATATCGGCTCGAACATTTTTGGCTCCGAGAAACAGGGCTGCGCCAGCGCCGGGCCGGAGACATTCTTTACCACCGAGGGATTCGGGGCTTACTGATCGCTCCCTTGCAGGTGAACATCGGGCATCTCAGGATGGAATGGGCCCGGTTTGCGGCGGTCACGTTGGGGTATTCGCTCGTGGCCCCGGCATTGCACTATGTGGTCACGGATTACTTCGCCGGCGTTTTCCTCGCTTGGAAGCGTTTGCGGGCTCAGGGTTACCGGCGCATCGGATTGGCCATTGGCCGCCGCCACGACACCCGCACGCAACATCGTTGGCGAGCTGCTTTCGAGATATTGCAAATGCAAGTGCCTGTGAGGCGACGAATCCCGAGCATGATTGATGAAGCGGGGTTGGTCAAAGAACCCTTCGATGCGTGGTTCGATCGATATCGCCCCGACGCCGTGTTAAGCCTGGGGCCAGGCATCCCGGACTGGATCCGCGAGCACGGATTCCGCGTCCCTGAGGAAGTGGGCTACGTCGATCTCGACGTCGGTGGCGATGAGTGCGAAAGCGGGGGCGTCTATCAAAACGCCCGGCACCAGGGAGCCGCTGCGACTGAGATCCTCCATTTGGAACTGCTGCGCTTCCAATCGGGACTGCCCCAGGTGCGTCAGGGCGTAGTGGTGGCACCTGTCTGGAAACCGGGAGCGACTGTCAGAGGCGGAGCGAAGGAACGGGACGTGACGCCAGGGTGACAATTAACCCGCGAACAAACTTGCCGAAGGAGATGGTCCTCAGCGAAGGCTACTCCGAGAATGAAACCGTTGCTCTCTGTTACCCGCCTGCAGGTTGTTTGCTTGCTCGCCTGGTCGATCTGCTTGGCGAGTTATGCCGGGCTGGAACAGAGGCTTCCTCCGAAGAGCGTGGTGACTCCAACGGAACTGCCTGGAGCCGAAACCTTCATTTATCGGGCGCTGGAGCCCGAACCGTTGCGGCTGCACATCTGCAAGCCTGCGAACTGGATGGCATCCGACCGTCGACCGGCTTTCCTCTACTTTTTTGGGGGCGGTTGGCAGCGCGGCGTTCCCAGCGTGGCATGGCCCCGGTTTGCTGCCAGTCTGGGCCTTGTCGGGATCGCAGCAGACTATCGCACGAAGGAACGCTTCGGGACCAGCGCGGTTAGTTCAGTGGCCGACGCTCGGGCGGCGCTGCGATGGGTTGAAGACCACGCAGCGGAACTCGGCATCGACGAGCGCCGCATCATCGTAGCCGGGTCGTCGTCCGGGGGGCACCTTGCGTTATGGGCGGCGATGGGGGCAACACCGTTTGGATCCGACCCCGCCGCCGCACCCACAGTTCCGCCGGTTGGCTTGGTCCTGATTTCTCCAGTCTCCGACACCTCGCGCGCCTCTGGATTTGGCTGGGACCGCTTCGACGGACATGGTGACGCCCTCTCGCCCTACCAGCAATTGCCAGCCGGATTGCCGCCAGTGCTTTTGATCCATGGCGACTCAGATCCGGTGGTGAACTACACCCAATCTGAGAAACTGGCAGCAAAGTTGAAGGCCTCGGGAGAGGTGGAGTTTGTTACGGTTCCCGGAGGAACGCACAGCTTTGAAAAGGACCTGCCTGGATGGGCACAGAAGACGCGCGAACTGGTTGAGAAATTCCTCAGTTGCCATGGCCTCGCAAGCACCGCCTATGGCGGGATTTCCTCTCCGGACGGCCCAAGAAGGAACCCGAGCCTGAATCCATGAGCGGGGGAAAAAGGAAAATGTGGTCAGTCCTTTTTCATGGATTTTCCGACGAGAATTGAGATAAGGGGGGAGATGGCGGCCTGCCATTCAGAAAAAGTAAGGGAATACGCGGGTGCTAAGCAAAGGAACCGTCACGCCGACCTCCGGCGTGTTGGTTCGTTTGAAGCGGGTGCTGCGAGTGGAGTGGTCGGATCTACTGGACGGGGCTTGAGCTGACCTCAATGCTTCTGCGGTGGAGGGCGCTCCTATCCGGCGTCGACTTGTGGTGAAACTGCTTTGTGAGGTCGAAAAACCGGAAGGTGCGACGGACGAAACCGCCGGAGTAAAAGTTCGATGGCGTGTGCGCGCGCTTGACGGGTTGGCGGCAAAGGGGTTTAAGCCATGGGTCGGAGTCGCCTGACGGGCTGCGCAAACCAAATCCCTTTGACACTATGAGCGAAGATACTGCTGCTGAGTCCCCATTTTCGGGGATTGATCTGGAGAAAATGTTCCAACCTGACTGGGTGAAACAGCCTGCGTCGGGTGCGGGGCTGGAGCGCATGGCGCAGAAGTATGATCGCGAGGAGTCGCGGGGTGGTGACGGGCCGCGGCGCGGGGGATTTGATCCATCGAAACGGCGTTTTGATGATCGCAAACCGGGGGGCGCGCGGGGGCCGAAGCAGGATGCACGCGGGGGTGGTGGACGTGGGGGTCCGCGTCGGGATGACCGCCGGGACGATCGCCGCGAAGAGCGTCGTCCGGAGCCTCCTCCGGTATTGCGGGGGTGGTCGGTGGTGGCAATTCCGGATCGGCGTGGCATTGAGGGCTTGGCGAAGCAAATTCGATCGAGTGGCAAGGCGTATCCGCTGTTTGATTTGGCGGCGTTGATTTTGGAAAAAGGAGAGCGGTATTTGATTCGCTTGAAGCGCGAGACGGAGGAGGCTCCTGTGGTTTTCCAGTTGAAGGTGGATGGAAGTTTGTGGATGTCGGAGAAAGAGGCGATCGGGCATGTGCTGGCGCGGCTTTGGGAGACATTTTATCGGCGCGAGCGTGTCGAGGTGGAGGCGCCGAAGGGGGCTTTTGCATTTGTTGCGGTGTGTGGAGACGTTGTTTTGGGCCCGCCAAACCATCATGCCTATCAGGCCCGGTTGCGCGAGGTGCATGCGGAGCGTTTTCGCAATATGCCGTTTGAGGCTTTCAAACAACGCGTGCAGATGGTCAAGGATCCCGAGGTGATCGAAAAGTGGAAGGCCGAGCAATCGTCGCGCGACGAGTATTATCCGTTGGAAACGCCGGAGGGCGCGGAACCGCTGAAACTCGTGGACTTGGCCGCGGTGGAGAGTCATTTTCGGGCAAATCACGCGCCGACCTTGATCGAGGCGGTGCGGACGAAGTGTGAAGTTCCCGGCGCGGTTCTTGCGGGAGCGTCGTCGGCGCCGATTCGGCAATTGCTGACTGAGTTCTTGCTCGAGACGCGGCGGTTTCCGATCTCACTCGCACATGGTTTGAGCCAGAGTTTTGCGGGAATCGGGCTGCAGATTTTTAAAGCGCACGACAACATCACGTATGTATCGGCGGCCCGTCCGCGGTATTTGGATCGGGTGGGTTCGCCCGTCGCGGAATCGCTCGCGGTGATTTTGGATTATTTAGAGTCCTCTCCGTCGAAGCCCCGCAATGAGCAGTGGCAAGATTTGCTGTCGCTCAGATCGCAGTCTGAGGAGGCGACAGGTCGTGAGGCGGCGCTGGCATCGGATCTCTCATGGCTGATCCATCAGGGGCACGTGATGGACTTTGCGAAGCGTGGGCTCGAAGCTGCCCGCAAGCCGCAGCCGGCTCGTGAGCAGCCGAAGAAAAAACAGCAAGCCCCGCGTGCGCCAAAGCCTCAGGTCACGGAGGCATTGGCAGAGCCAGAAGGGGCGCCGGACCTCTGAAGCTGGAAACGGGGATGATGGCTGAGTGCTTGTGACGAAGCGAGAGGCACAATTAAGGCCAAACCAAATTCTCTGTAACCCATTCTGTTAATTCTGAAAATTCTGTCAAAAGCTTTTAAAAACGCTGAATTCTGGCTAAGTAGTCCCCCAGAAGATGATCCCCCTAACACTGTTTGGTCTCTACTGCTTCCGAAAATAGCCGTTGGAATACTCACAAGCATATAGCACGGAGACTTTCTCCGGCTTATCTTCAAAAAACTCATCACACGCCCGTTTTACACCAGGGGATTTGAAGGCACCTGTGGTATATAGGCGTGGAAACACCTTTTCATCATAATAAACGCCAAATAAGCAAATAGCCCCTGGCACGAGCCGCTCATACACATGGGGTAGAACATGTTTGGTAGAAGTATAAAGATCGCAGTCCACAACGGCAAAGCTGATCCGATCTGGAAGACACGAAGGAATTGTATCCTCGAACCATCCTTTATGCAGATGTGGTAGATCCAGTCCAACATCGGAAAAGTTTTTTTTAAATTCGTCGAGTCTAGCTGTCATGGAACCCTTATCGTATATTCCATCTTTAAGATCCTGTCCTTGTAGTTCCGGGAGGCCTTCAAAACTGTCAAATACATGAAATTGTTTTTCCGGCGCACACTCATGCAGAACTTTTTGGATCACAATTGAGCTTTCGCCAGAATTACAGCCCACTTCGACAACATCGCCAGCTACTTTGTATGCTGCTGTTTGGCTCGCCAAATGAAAAATATTCATCCGGGTTTCCACACTCGACATGCCAGGCGTTTTTGGAATAACGCGACCATTCAATCGAAGCTTATTCAATACCCGATTAGCTAATCGATGGCTTTCACGTGGAGTCCGGTGATCCCAATCAAAGTAGGTTGCAATGAAAGTGTTTTCCATGTCGTTAGCCAGATGAAATCGTGAATGGTGGTTGAGAGGGAAACTCCACTGAGAACTCCCGCTTTTTCCGCCTAATACTGGATCCGATATACATCGTTTTGAGTCGAG
>JBBRHN010000166.1:0-5946 GCA_038222685.1 Chthoniobacterales bacterium
GTAGTTGGCGTAGAGCGAGCGGTTATTGAAGAGCACATCGCCCTGAGCCGGGGGAAACTGCCCCGCGAGTGCGCGGAGAAATGTGCTCTTGCCGCAACCGCTGGCTCCCATCACGCAGACCATCTCCCCGCGCTGCACGGCAAGCGCGATGCCGTCGATAGCGACCTGGCCGTTGCTGAACTTGCAAACGAGATCGCGCACGTCCAACGAGCGGATGACGTTGCGCTCCTCTTCGATGAGGCGTTCGGTAAAGTTGCAGCGGAGGATTTGCCCGACATCAATGCGGATCATGTCGCCGTCGGCCAGCGTGGCGGAGTTTCGCACGGGGATACCGCGGACGAGGATGGGGCGGTCGGATTGCAGGACTTCGAGCTGGCCTACCCGTTGATCGTAATCGCAGGAAATTCTCAGCAGGACATCGGCACCGGAGACCGGGGAGAGCAGGATGTCATCCTCCTCGAGCAGGCCCGGATTGTTCGAAACAAGGTATTCGTTTTTCGAGGTTTTGAGTTGGAAACGTCCACCGAAGGAACGGGCTCGGCGGCGGAGATCGCCGAGGTTGAGTTCACTATCGTTGTGAAAAATAATGCGGTCTTCGAGTGTCGCGGAGACTTCGACTTTTTCGTTGAGCCTGACGCCGCGCAGAACGGCATCGACGTTTTTGAGCGCGAGAACT
The DNA here is from genome assembly GCA_038222685.1 of Chthoniobacterales bacterium. Lineage (GTDB taxonomy): Bacteria > Verrucomicrobiota > Verrucomicrobiia > Chthoniobacterales > Terrimicrobiaceae > JBBRHN01. Next base: position 677 of record JBBRHN010000166.1, read on the forward strand.
TTCACGCGAAGGCCGAACGTGACCTGCAGGCACGCGTCACGCGAACGGCTCTTCTCGAGACGGACCTCATCCGACCCGCTGACTGCGACGAACAGCTCGGGCACGGTGACGTTTTTCTTCGCGTTGAAGTAAAACATGAGGTCGGCGTAGGTGAGCACCTGATCGTCCACGAGCACGCGTTGCCCGGCGTAGAGACGTGCAAAATCTCCAGGCTTGAGGATGCGGCCTTGGACGATGAGGTTGCGTCCGCTGGCGTTTTTCAGAATTACTAGATCGCCGTAGCGGTAGGCATTGAGGCGTTCTTCGGGCGCAAGGTCGGTCATGGCCACATCGGCGTGGTCGGGATGCCCGAAGGTGACGACTTCCAAAGGGGAGGCGCCTTGTTGGAAAACGGCGGCATCGGCCTGGTCGTCGGCATTGAGTTGGTAAACGATGTCGATGGCCTGCGCCGCCATGCCGAGTTGCGACATGAACGAATAATAAGCGATGACCTGGTCCTGCTTGAGTCCGGCTTTGGCGATGAGGTCGTAGAGTTGGACGCCGAGGAGAATTTTGCGTTCGTCGCTGAGTTGTCCCGCCAAGCGTTGGGCCATGGCGTTGAGATCCTGCTTTTCATGGAGCGCGTCGCGGAAGAGTTTTCGCAACTCCGAGTAAACGGCATACGGGTAGTCGTAGCGAAGGAAGCCGAGGCTCGAATCGATTTCCTCTTCGAGGATGTCACCATCAGCTTGGGCAAACGCGGCGAGGACTTTAATGAGGGTCGGGAGGAGATTCGGTGCCTCCGTGACGGTGCGAGGTTTGCGTTGAAGGCGCCTCAAAAATCGTCGCGTTGCCCCATGTGCCAACACGGCCCCGCGCAAGACGCCTTCAATCCGGCGTTGCACGCGGCCCGGACTCGGAGGCTTCGGCGCGTTTTCCACAGCGGGGCATCGTAACGGCAAGAGCCTCCGTTGGCAATCCGGCGGTTTAGCGACGCTTTGACTTTCGCCTTGATGCAGTCTCTGTGCCGAGCCGGTCGGTGTTGGTGATACCGCCAAAAGCGTTCTCGCGAGCGTTCATCCCGAACGCTTTCATTTTCTGGCAGCGGATGTCAGCAATGAAATGAAGTGTGAAAAAATGTCGCTCGTGCAGGAGTAATCACGGGCGGCCTAGACGTACTCGTGAACAACGCGGGGATAACACATTATTCAATTTTTCGCTTCATCGCCTTCGAATAATTGGTCGGCGAGTGTTTGCGAATTTCGCAAATGCGGCCGCGCCGCGCGGCCGGACAAGGTTGGGATTGCAAGTCATCCGGCGCGCTGCTAATATTCACACCCAATACGCCGAAGTAGCACAGTGGTAGTGCAATCGATTCGTAATCGATAGGTCAGGGGTTCGAGTCCCCTCTTCGGCTCACTTTTTCGGTCAGTATCTTCGCCAGAGTGCGGGGAGGAAGAGAACGAGGAGGGCGAAAAATTCCAAGCGTCCGAGGAGCATAAGGAAGGCAAGGAGGAGATGGGATGCCGGGGAGAAAAACGCGAAGGTTTTGGTGGCGCCGACGGCGTCGAGGCCGGGACCGATATTAAAGAGAGTCGCTGTGACGGAGGTGAACGCGCTGACGAGCGAAATGTCGGGTTCGAGGAGCGTGATGATCAGGGTGCCGGCACCGACAAAGGCACCGGTGAGGGCGATGAAAAAAAGCGCAGCGGCTTTTTGTGGTTCTTGGAGAATGTTGCCGTTGAGGCGCACGGGGGCGATTTGGTTGGGGCGGAAAGAGTTGATAAGTTGTTGTCCCGTGGTTTTGAAAAACACGAGGACGCGTCCGACTTTGATTCCGCCGGCGGTGGAGCCAGAGCACCCGCCGATGAACATGAGGAGCACGAGAACGGCTTGGGAGAGCTTGGGCCAGAGGTCAAAATCCGCCGAGACGAAGCCGGTCGTGGTGATGATGGAAATGACTTGGAAGGCGCTTGCGAGCAGGCTTTTTGCGATGGGCGCGCCTTGGCGGAGGATGAGATCGAGGGCAATAACGGCAGTGGCGATGAGGATGATGCCGGCGTAAGCGCGGAATTCTTCCTCTTTGCGAATGCCCGCGATGTCGCGCCGGAGAACGCGGACGAGGAGTAGGAAGTTGGCACCGCCGAGGAACATGAAAATGCAGAGCCAGATTTCCATCCCGGGACTCTGATAAAACATGAGGCTTTCATTTCGCGAGCTGAAGCCCCCGGTGGAGATGGCGGCAAACGCGTGCAGGATCGCGTCGTAAAACGACATGCCGAGAACGACGAGACCGACGATGCAAATGACGGTGAGAGCGGTGTAGAGAAGCCAGAGGCCGAGGGCGGTTTGACGGATGCGGGAGTGAAAGCCTTGCCCGATTTGGGCGGAAGATTCGTGGCGGAAGAGGGCTTTGCTGCCGACGCCCAGCGAGGAGAGAAGGGCGACGAAGAGAACGAGAATGCCCATGCCGCCGAGCCATTGCGTGGTCGCGCGCCAGAGCAGGATGGAGCGGGGGTAAAGATTGAGATCGGCGATGGCTGTCGAGCCGGTCGTGGTGAACCCCGAGGCGGATTCGAAGAACGCGGCCGCCGGGTTGAGCGACGGGGAGCAAAGGATGTAAGGGAGCGCGCCGACGGCGGTGCAGAGCAACCACCCGAGACCAACGATGGCAATGGCCTCCTTGCGGAGAATCTCGCGTCCGGAGTTTTTTCCCACCCACACGAGCGCTATGCCCAGGACAAGGGCGAAGATGAAGGACTTCAACAGCGCGATATCGTTCCCTCTCGTGCCGCTGCCGGGTCTATCGACAAAAAAGCCGTAGAGCTCACACAGCAGCAGCGAGCCCGCCATTAATAGCACGAGGAGTCCGAGGACTTTGCAGAGCAGGCGGTAGTTCACGCGAGGAGTCGGTTGAATGCCGTTCGTGCGTCCGGCGCGACCATGGCAACGAGTATGTCGCCGGTTTGGAGAACGTCTGTTGCGGCCGGGACGGAGGCCGACGAGCCGCTGGTGAGGGAGACGACGAGGCTGCCTTTAGGCCAGGGGACTTGCGCGATGGATTGGCCGGCGAGGGGGCTTGTGGGGCCGATGGTGAACTCCATCACTTCGAGCCCGCCGCTGAGAGTGACGAGTGTGCTGGCGCGGTTCTCGACGGTAAATCGAAGGAGTTCGCGGCTGGTGGCCACGCGGGGGCTCACGGCGCCGAGGATGCCAAGACGCGTTCCGGCACGGGTCACGGCGTCGGCGTAATCGGCGCGGTGGATGAGCGTCACACAATGCCGCACGCCCAGATCGCGCGCCTGGAGACAAGTCATCACGTTGTCTTCATCCTGCGATGTGGCGGCGACAAAAAAATCGGCCTCACCGACTTGTTCCTCGCGGAGTTGCGAGAGCGAGCTGCCGTCGGCGTGGATGAGAGTTGTTTTTTGGAGGAGGCGCGAGAGGAGATCGCAGCGTTTGGAATCGGTTTCGAAAATTCGCGTGCGGAAGCGTCCGCCTTCGAGCATTTGCGCGAGGGCGAGCCCGTATTCGCCACCGCCGAAAATGACGACGCGCTGCTCCTCGTGGCGAGAACCGGGATCCCGGAAAAGGTCGGTAGATTGCCCGAGGAGATTGGTCGCCCCGAAGAGGGTGACAAGATCGCCCTCGAGCAGGATGTCGTCGCCGTCAGGGATGCGGACGACGTCCCCGCGCTGCACGGAGCCGACACGGACACGTGCCGGGAGAGGCAGGGCGCGCAGCGTTTGCCCGCAGGCGGGTGCCCGGGCGGTGATTTTGGTTTGTTGCAACTCGACACGTCCGCGAGCGATTTCTTCAACGACGAGGCAGTCGGGATTGCGGATGTATTTTGCGAGTTCGACGGCGGCCAGGCGTTCTGAGCTAAACAGATAATCAACCCCGAAGTGCGAGCGGAAATCGAAGAGCCACTGGTCTTGTTGGACGTCGGAATGGATGCGGGCGATGGATTTTTTCGCGCCGAGTGCGCGGGCGAGCGATGCGGCAACGACGTTGGTATTGTCGGAGCTGGAGAGGCCGTAAAACACATCGCAGTCGGCGACGCCGGCTTCTTCGAGAAGGCTGACGGAAGCGCCGTTGCCTGTGACGACGCGCACGTCGAGCTTGTCGCTCACCTGAGTCGCGACTGCTTCGTTAGCCTCGACGACGCAAATGTTGTGATCGCGTGCGGCCAATTGTTCAGCCATGTAGAAGCCAATTTCCCCGGCGCCGAGAATGAGGATGTTCATTAGGGAGAGATCATTTGGCGAAGCGGGCGAAAAATGCAAGCCGTGCCGAGATCGCGGGAAAATCGCAGAAGTTTCTTCGCATCGCGGCGGGCTTTTGCGCTATCCTGTCCGCGCAATGAATGAGGAATTTCCAAAAGGCCATGTCGAATCGCTCTGGGCACCCTGGCGCGTTGAGTATTTTCAGGCGGAACACCGGACGGGCTGGGACTTTCTCGGCGAGGCGGCACAAACGGACGACGACCCGGCGCATCTCGTCATCACACGAAAAAAAACAGCATTTTTGCTGATGAACAAATACCCGTATACCGCCGGTCACCTCATGGCCGTGCCGTATCGTAAGGTTTCGAAAATGGAGGATCTCACTGATGGAGAAGTCCTCGAACTGTGGCACCTCGCCATCCATGCGCAGCGGCTTCTCGAGAGCGCGGTCAAGGCGCAGGGGTTTAATGTCGGTTGGAATCTCGGTCGAGCCTCGGGCGCGGGCGTGGACGATCACATCCACGTTCATATCGTGCCGCGCTGGGTGGGGGACTCAAATTTCATCGCGGTCATTGGAGGCACGAGGGTGATCCCGGAGGGGTTGCAACCGCTCTACGCGCGCCTTGTGGCGATCCAGGCGGAACTCGTATGAAGTTTTCTCTGCTCGGCGACAGGCTTTCCGGCGGGAGCGGAATCGAGACTTTGATGGATGACCTTGGGCACGCGCTTGCCTCGTCCGGCCCGTCGCCTCACATGCTCGGCGGCGGAAATCCCGCGCACATTCCCGGGATGGAGGCGGTGTGGGCTTCGCGGATGAACGATATCATTTCGGATCCCGCCAAGCTCCGACGGACGCTGGCCATCTACGACCCTCCGCGCGGTAATTCCGGCTGCATCGAAGCGCTTGCCACACTCCTGCGCGAGGAGCTTGGCTGGCCGGTCGGACCGGAAAACATCGCTGTCACTCCCGGAGGCCAAACCGCATTTTTCTTTCTCTTCAATCTCTTCGGCGGTCAGGACGCGGAGGGATGCGTGGGGCGCATTCTGTTTCCATTGATGCCGGAG
>JBBRHN010000167.1:0-5906 GCA_038222685.1 Chthoniobacterales bacterium
GTCGGGCTGATCCGACCAAAACGGTTCGCGCTCGGTGCCGCGATGGGTTTGCCGAATCGCTCGACGATTTCCTGAAAAACCGGATGCGCGCTCCAGCGGATCGCGACAGTGGACTGTCCGGCGGTCACGATATCGGGAACAATGTCGCGGCGCGGGAGCACCAGCGTAAGCGGGCCGGGCCAGAACGCTTCGGCGAGTTTCCAAGCCTCTGGCGAAAACTCCGCCAACCGCGACGCCCATTCCATGTCCGGCACATGAACAATCAGCGGGTCGCTCAGCGGACGGTGTTTCGCCTCGAATATCCTCGCGCACGCCTCGGGATTGAGAGCGTCGGCACCGAGCCCGTAAACGGTTTCCGTCGGCAACCCGACTATCTCACCGGATGCGAGAAGCGCCACGGCGGGCGAAATCCCCTCGGCGGCTCGGACGACGCGCGTTTTCAATCGAGTTGGCTGGCCAGCGCCTCGGCTGTCTGGCGTTTGCGGAAGCTCTCGAGCGCTTGGCGGACTTTTGCGTTGTCGTGAGCCAGCACTTCGGCAGCAAAAAGCGCGGCGTTTTTCGCGCCGGGGATCCCGATGGCAAACGTCGCCACGGGAATGCCCGCAGGCATCTGAACGATCGACAGCAGCGAATCCTGCCCCTTCAGCGCTAGGCTCTCCACCGGCACGCCGAGGACTGGAACGATCGTATGCGCGGCGATCATGCCCGGCAAATGAGCTGCCCCGCCAGCACCGGCAATGATCGCCCGCAGACCCCGCGAGGACGCTGTCTTGGCATAGCGGGCCATGAGATCCGGCGTGCGATGGGCGGAGACGACCCGGCACTCGTGCGCGATCCCGAGAAGTTTCAAAATGTCCGCCGCTTCTTTCATCGTCGTCCAGTCCGAGCGACTGCCCATGACCACGCCGACGACGGGTGCCACTTTCGTGCCTTTGGTTTTCATTGTGACGAAATTGTTACGTAACTTTCTTTGACGCCGCTCCTCCCAGTCTCTCGACTCGTTTTGCGGGGTGTTGTTCTGCCCCGCACCACTACCAGACACATCATGCCTAAAGGAACAGTAAAATGGTTTAACGACAAAAAGGGCTTCGGCTTTATCGTCGATCCCGAAATGGGAGAAGATGTCTTCGTGCATTTCAGCGCCATTGCCGAGCAGGGCTACCGCAGCCTCAAAGAAGGCGAACCTGTCGAATACGAACTCGTCAAAGATCAAAAAGGTTCACGAGCCGCCAAGGTTCTGCGAGCATGAGTGGGTGCTACCGAACATCGTTCTTATCGGATTCATGGGCTGCGGAAAATCGTCCGTTGGCCGCCGCATCGCTTCGCTGACAGGCCACCGCTTTGTTGATACGGATGAACTCGTTGCCCAATCGGCCGGGCGGACCATTCCCGAAATTTTCGCCAGTGAAGGAGAGGCGGCTTTTCGCGACATCGAGCAACGCGCGCTTGAAGATTTGGTCGGCGTGGCGGGCGTCGTTCTCGCGACCGGCGGAGGAGCGATCCTCCGCGAGTCAAACCGTCTCGCACTAAAAAACATCGGCATCGTCGCCTGGCTCGACGCCGAACCCGATGCTCTTTACGAGCGAGCCACTCGCAGCCAGAGACGTCCGCTCCTCCAGACCGAAAATCCCCGCCAGACCTTTGACGACCTCTACGCCGCGCGTTACGCGACCTACGAGGCGGCTTCCGATTTTCGCTTCGACTCGACCCAGTGCAGTCACGACGATGTCGCCCATCGTTTGCTCGAACAAGCCATGCGCATCCACGCCAACCGCTCCGATTGATCCATAGACTTGGCAAAACGCATCTTGGCCTCGAAAATGCTTCTCTCCAACAAGTCGTAAAAAAGCCATGCCCACCCTCGCAACCACCGTTGACGGACTCCGCCTAGCCAACCCTTTCGTCATTGCCTCCGGCCCGCCAGGCACCAACCTCAACGTCATCTCGCGTGCCTTCCGCGAAGGCTGGGGCGCCGTCATCGCGAAAACCGTCAGCTTGGATTCGTCGAAAGTCGTCAACGTCACCCCGCGCTACGCCAAACTCCATTCCAACGACGGCGAAATCATCGGTTGGGAAAATATCGAACTCATCAGCGACCGCCCGTTCTCGATCTGGCTCGAAGAATTCAAAAAATGCAAAGACATGCACCCGGAGGGAATCCTCATCGCCTCGATCATGGAGGAATACAATCGCGACGCTTGGATCGAGATCGTCGAACGTTGCCAGGACGTCGGCGTCGATGCGTTTGAGCTTAACTTCTCCTGCCCGCACGGGCTTCCCGAACGGAAGATGGGTGCGGCCATGGGACAGGATCCCGAGGTCCTCGAAGAAGTTTGCGGATGGGTCATGGCAACGGCCAAAAAGCCCGTCTGGTCAAAGATGACCCCCAACATCACGCACATCGAAGACCCCTCCCGCGCCGCGCTCAAAGCCGGTTGCCACGGCATCACCGCCATCAACACCATCCGCAGCGTCATGGGCGTGAATCTCGACACACTCCGCCCCGAGCCCTCCGTCGAAGGCTACACCACGCCCGGAGGGTATTCGTCGAAAGCCGTCCGCCCCATCGCTCTGCGCATGTGCATGGAAATCGCGACCCTCATCCGGAACGATTTTCCCGGACGCACCCTCTCCGGAATGGGCGGGGTCGAAACCGGCGAAGACGCAGCGCAGTTTATTCTTCTCGGCTCCGACACCGTCCAAGTCTGCACCGGTGTCATGAAATTCGGCTACGGCATGGTCAAGCCGCTTCAAGAAGGGCTCCTCGCCTTCATGGAAAAACACAGCTTCGAAACCCTCGCCGACTTCAAAGGCAAAAGCCTTGAATACTTCACCACGCACGCCGACCTCGTCCGCCGCCAACGCGAACGCAAAGACGCCCAAAAAGCCAACAACATGATCAAAGCCGACGGCGAGTGGACCGGCGATCAATTCGTCGAGCAGTCCCAAGCCCTCTCGCGGTAGAAGCCAGCTAAAAAAGAAAACCTCAAAGTCGATAATTTTCCTTTACACACCCCCGGCGCGGCATATGCTACCTAACTGTTTATGGCTCGTTTTCAAGACAACAAAATTACCCTCGAGGTTCTCTGCGTGGCGTCTAACGATGTTCTCGGAGAAAAAACTCCACTCCGTGTTGCCGCTCCTTGCCATTTCAGCAACGCTAAAGGAATACTACGCGAAGTAGAAAGCTTCGAGCACCTTGCACAAGAAGCGGAAAAAGACGGGCAGGAGTTTCGAGCCGCATTCGCGATCTAGCAAATGTCTTTCAGTATCCTGTACCAAGAGGGCGGCGACGTTCAATCGCATCTCTCCAGTCTCGCCGTATATCTCGACTCTTGCGCGAAAGGGATGGGCATTGAGCGCCTGCAGGTTGATCCGACCAAGCTCACTGCTGTGGCCGCTTCCTTGCTCCGGCCTGATTTTCCGCATAAGGACGGGCTTGAGAAAGCAAGCCCGTTCAAGAAAGCCGCTAACGTTTTTGTATGGTTTGTTGCCGAAAGACCCGTTATCGACCCGCTCCCCGAAGAAATCGTTGGGAAACAACTTTCTAGCATATCGAATCATCAAAACGTCGTTATGGCGTGGATGATGTGCATGCGGTGCCTGCGCGACGCAAAACTCTACAAGGAAAACGAGGCAGGTGAAGATACCGTTGTTATTCTTTTAAGCCCCATCAAGGTTTCTAAACATTTTTTTTGCGATTTTGTTGATGCGTTTTCTTGTGCCGTTCCCGCCTATCACTTCCACATCGTTTCTCTGCTTTTTGAGCAAATGGCATACAAAACGAATCTCGGAGCGTCTTACCCTGAGACGGTTTAACGATTGCTCTAAACAATCGCGTCGAAAGGTGATCTGCTGTCAACTGATGAACGCGATCTCCATCACGGCTCACTTGGCCATCCGTCAAATCATGATCGACGGTATAGTGAGGCGTTCTCCAGCATGATTCCCTGCCCCCACTTCATCGACGGCCGCTGGCGCGCGGAGACAGGCTCGGCCACGTCGCCGGTATTCAATCCCTCGCTCGGCGAGCAAATCGCAGAGGTTCCTCTCGCCGATGCCGCGCTCGTGGACGAGGCCGTGAAGTCCGCGCACGCAGCTTTTCCAGGTTGGTGGGAAACGCCCGCCGTCGATCGCGTGCAGATTCTTTTCCGCTACAAATCTTTGCTCGAAGCCAACGCCGACGAACTCATCACGCTGGTTTCGACCGAGCAAGGGAAAACCATTTCCGAAGCTCGCGGCGATGTGCGGCGCGGAATCCAGATGGTCGAATACGCCACCGGCGCTCCGTCTCTCTTGATGGGCGAGGCCTTGGAAAACGTCGCCCGTGGCATCGACTGCGACGCGATCCGGCAACCGCTCGGTGTTTGTGTGGGCATCACTCCGTTTAATTTTCCAGCGATGGTTCCCCTCTGGATGTTCCCGCTGGCTCTGGCTTGCGGAAACACGTTCATCCTCAAGCCAAGCGAAAAGGTTCCGCTCACCGCAGTGCGCCTAACCGAATTGCTTGTCGAGGCGGGTCTTCCTTCGGGGGTGTTTCAACTCGTTCACGGCGGACGCGAGGCCGTGGATGCCTTGCTCACGCATCCGCTCGTCCAAGCCATTTCTTTCGTCGGCTCAACACCGGTCGCGCGTGAGATTTTTCTCAAAGGCAGCGCACATGGCAAACGCGTGCAGGCGGCTGGCGGGGCTAAAAACTTCGTCCTCCTCATGCCCGATGCGCCTGTCGATGAAGCCGTTCGCGGCCTCACCGAAGCCGCCTTCGGCTGTGCCGGTGAGCGGTGCATGGCAGGATCGATGGCCATCGCCGTCGGCAATGCCGGCGACTTGATTGTGCCGGCTTTGGTCGACGCCGCCGCACGGATGAAAGTGGGCCCAACCTTCAACGACCCCAGCGCGCAGATGGGCCCGGTGATCACTTCCGCCCACCGCGACCGCGTCGAAAACCTCATCACGCAAAGTGCCGCCGACGGCGCTCACATTGCTGCCGACGGACGCGGCCTGCGCCCTCAAAACGCGCCGGGCGGATTTTTTGTCGGTCCGACGATTTTGGATTATGTCACACCGGGCACAACGCCGATGCGGGAGGAGATTTTTGGCCCCGTGCTCAGCGTGTTACGCATGGAAGATCTCGACGCGGCGATTGAACTCGCCAACCAATCCGCCTATGGCAACGGTGCCGCCATCTTTACAAAATCGGGACGCGCCGCGCGCGAGTTCAAACACCGCATTCGCTCGGGCATGGTCGGCATCAATGTCGGCGTCCCGGCAGCCATGGCGATGTTCCCATTTTCCGGTTGGAACGAATCGTTTTTCGGCGATTTGCATCTTCAGGGCAAAGAGGCGATTGCCTTTTACACCCGTCAAAAAGTCACGACCTCGCGCTGGTTTGGCGATGGTGACGTCTGGTCAAAATAACTATGGCACTTCTGATCAAGGGCGGAGAAATTGTCACAGGCAGCTCGCGTTATGTTGCGGATATCTGGTGCGAGGGCGAAACCATTACCCAAATCGGCAGTCACCTCACCCCGCCAGACGGTGCCGAAGTGATCGATGCGCGCGGGAAGTTTATCTTCCCGGGATTCATCGATCCGCACACGCACATCTACCTGCCTTTCATGGGCACGTTTGCGAAGGACAATTACACGACCGGCACGCAGGCGGCGATTGTCGGTGGCACGACGACGATTTTTGACATGTGCATTCCCTCGCGCGCCGAAGAGCCGCTGGCAGGATTTCACACATGGCAGGCGCAGGCCGAGGGCCGTGCCTGTTGCGACTACTCGTTCCACATGGGCGTGACAAAATTCGATGAGAACTCCGAGGCCCAACTCCGCGAAATCGTCGCCGCGGGCGTGCAGTCGTTCAAAGTCTTTCTCGCATACAAAGGTGCGTTCGGCATCGAA
>JBBRHN010000168.1:0-5891 GCA_038222685.1 Chthoniobacterales bacterium
AGGTATTTCATCAACGTGCTTTTTCCGCAACCGGAGCCGCCGAGGATAATGAAGACCTCGGCCTGCTGAATCTCGAACGAGACGTCTTTGAGCAAGACGAAATCGCCGTAGCCGCCGGTGAGGTTGCGGACCGAAATCATGGCTTTGGCCGCGGGGTTCACCATTTGATGACGTAGAAAACGACGGCGAAAATGGCATCGACAACCACGATCATGAAGATCCCACTGACGACGGCGCGGGTGGTGGAGACGCCGACTGCCTCGGCACCGGTGCCGGTTTGGAGGCCGCGCAGGCAACCGATGCCGGCGACGAGAACTCCGAAAACGAAGGATTTGATAAAGCCCGTAAGCACGTCGTGAATGGTGACGGCGGAGAGCAATTGATTCCATAGCGCGGCGAAGGGAAAGCCTTGCAGCATCATCACGAAAAAACCGCCGGCGACCCCGAGGAGGTTCGCGTAGATGGTGAGGATCGGCGTGACGATCAAGCCGGCGAGCACGCGGGGGACGACGAGAAATCGCATGGGATCAAGCCCCATGGTTTCGAGCGCGTTGAGTTCCTCGTTGACTTTCATAGTACCGATTTCTGCGGCGAACGCTGAGCCCGAACGGCCTGCAAAAACGACAGCAGTCATGATGGGGCCGAGTTCGCGAAGGAGCGCGAGGGCGACGAGATTGACCACGAAAATATCGACACCGAACTGGCGAAGAGGCACGGAGGCTTGGAAGGCCATGATGACGCCGGTGAGGAAGGAAACCATGCCTGCGACGACGAGAGCGTTCACTCCGGCTTTTTGTGCAATCACCCACATGTCGGCCCAGCGAACGAGGCGCGGACGGATGGCACACTTCGTCAACTGCGCGGCCAGCGCGCCGACAAATGTGATTTGCGCGCGAATGTCGTCGAGGAAGCCCGCACCGACTCGTCCCATGCCGACGATGACGCCCTCCCGCTCCGGGGTGTCCGACTTTGCGGGCGGCTTGAGGGTGCCGAACGGGCTGAGAAGAGCGGAAATTTCGGGTTTGAGGCCTTCGAGTTTGGCACCGTGATTCTGAAGTTGCCAAAGGAGAGCGAGACCCGCCCCGTCGGAGGTCAGGACTTTGGAGGCGTCCACGCGGACGATGTTTTTTAGACCGGACAATTCATTCCACGCCGAGGCCACGTTGGGCGCGTTGAGATTTCCGGAAAGACACACCACACTGCCCGAGTTTCCGGATTCATACTGAAAAATCTTCGATCTCGTGTCTTCGCGCACGCCCGACTGATAGCAGTGCGAGCCGAGCGAGTCGAGCCCGTGGATTGTTGTGGCTACCGATAATTTTCGAGATTGCGAAACGGGCCGAAGACGGGCAGAGTAGTGGCATGGGAATACTACTCGGCCTCTTCGGAGCCCTCATCGTCGCCGCTGTGCTGGTTGCTCTCTTTGCCATCGGCGAATACAACGGGCTCGTCACTCTGCGCAACCGCTTTAAGAACGCATTCGCGCAGATCGACGTGCAACTCAAGCGCCGTTACGACCTCATTCCGAACCTCGTCGAGACAGCCAAGGGATATCTCAAGCATGAGAGCGGAACATTGGAAGCCGTCACGCAGGCGCGTAATCTCGCGCAAAGTGCCGGCACGAGAGCCGCTGCCAATCCTGGCGACCCGGCGTCGATGAAAGAACTCGCCGGTGCCGAAGCCGGACTGACCGGAGCACTCGGACGCCTGATGGTTGTCGCCGAGGCGTATCCAGATCTGAAGGCGAATCAAAACATGATGCAGCTCACCGAAGAGCTTACCTCGACGGAAAACAAAGTTGCCTTCGCTCGGCAGGCTTACAACGACTCCGTGATGGCCTACAATACGAAGCGCGAAGTCTTCCCAACAAACATCGTCGCGGGAATGTTCCAGTTCGGCCCTGCCGAGCTCTTTCAGATCGAAAACGCCGAAGAGAAGCTGGCTCCAAAAGTTTCGTTTTCATGATCCCGGTCACTCCGTCCCGCTCCGCGTTTGCGGAGCAGGCGGCGGGAGCGCATGTGGTCCCGGTTTTCTGCGAGATCGTGGCCGATGGCGATACACCCGTCTCGGCATTTGCCAAGCTCGGCTCCAGCGCGCCCGCTTTCTTGCTGGAGTCCGCCGAGCAACTTGATCAGGTCGGGCGGTATTCCTTTCTTGGCGCGGGAGCGCGGGCGACTTTTACGGCGAGGGGAAAAACCGTTACTCTTTGCGAGAGCGGCTCAACGCGCACGTTCGAAGCCGCGCGAGATCCCCTCGACGAACTCGAGCAATGGATGGCCAAATACCGCACCGCACCGCGCTCTGATCTGCCGGGATTCCATGGAGGCGCAGTGGGGTATCTAAGTTACGATTGCGTGCGTTGGTTCGAACCGTCGATTCCGGAGGCTACGAGGGACGAGATCGGGATTCCGGAAATGTTTTTCTTGGTCACCGAATCCGTTGTAATTTTCGACCACCGCAAGCGCCGCATGATCATTGTGGCCAATGCCTTCATCGACGACACTGGTGCCGACGCCGCTTACGATGACGCGTTGCAACGCATCAAATCCACTCTGGCTGCGCTGCGGAGTCCGCTGGCGTTCGACCCGGTCTTCACGGCCTCCGCGCCGGAGACATCGCCCGCGACTTCCAACACCTCGCGTGAGGAGTATCACGCGATGGTCGACCGCGCGCAGGAATATATCCGTGCCGGCGACATATTTCAGATTGTGCCATCGCAGCGTTTTGAGACGCCGTTTACGGGCGACGCGCTCGATCTTTACCGAGCGCTTCGTTTTGTGAATCCGTCGCCGTATATGTTTTGTCTCCGGTGCCCGGGTGGCTACGCGCTCGTGGGGAGTTCTCCGGAGGTTCACGTGAGGCTCACGGGCGACTTAGTGGAGATTCGACCGATCGCCGGCACCCGCCGCCGTGGAGAAACGCCGGAGGCCGATGAAGCCAACGCCACCGAGCTTCTCGCTGATCCCAAAGAGCGCGCTGAACACCTCATGCTGGTTGATCTCGCCCGCAATGATGTCGGTCGCATCGCGGAGTTTGGCTCAGTCAAGGTCACGGATTTTATGACGGTCGAGCGCTACAGTCATGTCATGCACATCGTGAGCCACGTCTCCGGCAAGCTTGCCGGAGGCCGCAGTTCATACGATGTGATGCGGGCAACATTCCCCGCTGGCACGGTCTCCGGTTCGCCGAAAGTACGTGCGATGCAGATCATCAACGAACTTGAAAAGAGCAAACGTTGCTCGTATGCGGGGGCGGTGGGTTATTTTGGATTCGATGGCAACCTCGACTCGTGCATCGCGCTCCGCACGGTTCTGCTCAAAGACGGGAAAGCCTACGTGCAATCCGGCGGCGGCGTCGTAGCGGACTCAACTCCCGAAGGCGAATACCAAGAGACTGTCAACAAAGCGATGGCCGGGATGCGCGCCATCGATCGCGCGAGAAAAACCATATGATCCTCGTCATCGATAACTACGATTCGTTCACTTACAACCTCGTCCAGTATTTTGGCGAGCTCGGTGCCGAGATTCTCGTGAAGCGCAACGACGAGATCACGCTGGAAGAGATCGAGGCGCTCGCACCGGAAAAAATCTGCATCTCGCCCGGCCCATGCACACCGACAGAAGCCGGGATTAGTTGTGCAGTCATCGAACAATTTGCCGGACGCCAGCCTATCCTCGGCGTCTGTCTCGGGCACCAGAGCATCGGCCAGGTCTATGGCGGTGACGTCGTCCGTGCCGACCGCCTCATGCACGGAAAAACCTCGCCGATCCTGCACACCGGCGAGAATGTTTTTGCCGGGTTGCCAAGCCCGTTCGAAGCCACTCGTTACCATTCGCTCATCGTCAAACGCGACACGCTGCCGGCGTGCCTCCGCGTTACCGCCGAGACCGCGGAGGGAGAGATTATGGGACTTGCCCACAAAGAACTGCCGGTTTACGGAGTTCAATTCCACCCCGAGTCGATTCTCACGACCGAAGGCAAAAAACTGCTGAAGAACTTCCTCGCGCTTTAAAGTGCGCTACTTTTTGAGGAGATCGCGAATCTCTTCGAGAAGAACCTCGGACCGAGGGGGCGCAGCAGGCACCGGGGAAGCCTCTTCCACACGCTTGATTTTGTTCACGGCCTTGACCATGAAGAAAACGCACGCTGCCACGATGAGAAACTGGAGGACGTTGTTAATGAAAACCCCGTAGCCAATAACTGGCGCGCCGACTGTAAGTGCATCTTGAAGCGATGGATAACTCTTCCCGTCCAACGAAAAATACAGATTGCTGAAATTGATGCCACTCATCAGTGCGCCAATCGGAGGCATGACGACATCGTTGACGAGCGAGGTGACGATTTTACCGAACGCGGCACCGATGATGACGCCGACGGCGAGATCGACAACGTTTCCCCTGGAGATGAATTGCCGGAATTCTGCCGCGATTTTCATCGTTTAGTTTTTGCTTGAAGCCACTGCGACACACTCAATCTCGACATCGAAGGCTCCCGGCAATTGCGCCCCGATGGTCGCGCGCGCCGGTTGCGAAGCTCCAAAATACTTGGCATAAACCTCGTTCATTTCTTTGAACGTGTCGGCGTTGAGATCGGCGAGATACACGCGGCAGCTGACCACGTCCTCCAGCGTCGCCCCGCCCGCTGCGAGCACGCGCTGGATGTTTTCTAAAACCAGTTCTGTCTGCCGCGCCACTGTGCCGCGTTCGATTTTTCCTGTTGCCGGATCAAACGGCGTCATCCCCGAGACAAAAACAAACGGCCCATCGGCGCGCACGCCCAAGGAATATGGCCCTAGCGCGGACGGAGCCGAAGGGATGTCGCGAAGCAGAGTTTTCATCCCCGGGATAAAATCGCAATGTCGCGCTCGACTCAATTCAAAACACCGGGTGCTTTTCGGGGGCGATTGGGCTTGCGCGGTTGACGCTTGGGTTTCGTGTTTTTCGCCGCGCTCGCCCGGAGAGCGGATACTTCCGCGGGGGCAAGCACGCGATACATTCCAGCGCGCATTTCCGGCTCGCGGATCGGGCCGATACGCACACGAACGAGACGTTCGACCTCATAGCCGCGATCATAAAACATGAGCCGAATCTGCCGTTTGATTCCCTGCCGCAGCACAACCTTCAGGCGGGTCGGCGCGATCTGGCGCAGGTTCTCAAAGCGAGCCCGTCCGCCTTCGATGAAAATGCCTTTCAGCATTTTCGCGGCGTCTTCCAGGTTGAAAGGTTTATCAAGCGTCACGTCATATTCCTTTTCAACGCCATGAGCCGGATGTGTGAGGAGCTGGGCGAGATCCCCGTCATTCGTCAGGATAAGCAGTCCCTCGCTTTCCTTGTCGAGACGTCCCACGTGAAAGAGATTCGCATACTGTGGCGGAAGGAGATTAAAAACTGTATCTCTCCCCTTCTCGTCCGCCTTGGAAACAATCAGCCCGCGCGGCTTGTTAACGATGAGATGCAACAAGCGCGCCGCCCGTGCGATGCGACCGTTCACACGCACCTCGTCAGCCTCGCCAACCGTCGTGGCTAATTTCTCAACCGCATGGCTGTTCATGCTCACCGCGCCGGAAGTAATGAGAGCGTCGCAAGCGCGTCGCGAACCAAAGCCCGCCGCCGCAAGAAATCTGTTCAGCCGCATGGCTGCAAAAGAAGGAGCCGGAGGCGGCCTAATCTTCCGGCTTGGTCTTTGGAAGACCAATCACGCGCTGGCCGTCTTTGAACAGGCCACGTTTCTTCAACAACTCCACGCGCTCAAAACGCTTGAGCACACTGCGCTTTGCTTGGATTGCGCCTTTCCCTTTTAGACTCGGATGCAGACTCATAAAAATATCAATTAGCCCTGTAGAATGTCCCAGCCCAACGGAAAATCAATGTTTATCTGTGACAAATTTCAGT
>JBBRHN010000169.1:0-5867 GCA_038222685.1 Chthoniobacterales bacterium
TCGATGAACTCAAACGCTGCAGCATACGGTGCTTTGCGATAGAGGTTATACGTTTTGTCGCAAACGGCGTAGCGGCGTCCGCGTTCCATTCTGTGCCCGTCGTCGTCGAGGACCTCCTTGAACGGACCTTTGTAGATCACGGCCTGATTGCGTTCGAAACATGGGCCCTGTTTGCCTTTGTAAGCTTGGATTGTGATCGAGCGAAACTCGATGCCCTCTACGGTGCGCCACGGGGCTGCGTCGAATTTGAGAACTTCGACACCGTAGAATCCCGCCTGCTCGAACGCGGCGAGAAATCCCTCTTCGGTCAGCGCGCCGGAAATGCAGCCACTCCAGAGCTCGGGGTTGCTTTGCAAATGCTCAGGCACCACTTCGTCGCACACGATATCGCTGATCACCGCGCGCCCGCCCTTGCGGAGAACGCGGAAAATTTCTTCGAACAACTGCCGTTTCGCACGAGGCTCGACGAGGTTGAGAACGCAGTTGGAAACGACCACATCGACAGACTCGTCAGCGACCAGCGGATGCGTGACGCGCAACTCGGCGGCCAGCACGTCGAGCGCGAGAAACTCCTCTGCGCTGGCGACGGGGCGTTCTTTTAAAACGGCGTCGAGTTTTTCCAGGTCGAGCGCAAGATCCTGGATGCGGCCTTTGCGAAATTCGACATTCGCGAAGCCGATTTTTCCTGCGACCACTGGCGCGTTGCGCCGAGCCACCTCGAGCATGTCGTCTGTCATGTCCACGCCAATGATCCGCCCGGTCGCACCCACGACTTGCGATGCGATAAAACAGATTTTTCCCGTTCCGCTCCCCAAATCGAGCACCGTCTCGCCCTCGCGAACATAACGGCTCGGATCCCCGCAACCGTAGTCTTTCTCGACCACTTCCGCCGGAATCGCTTCGAGGTATTTTTTGTCGTAGTCCACGGGGCAGCAAAGAGCGGCCTCGGGTGCCTTCGCGGCGTTGGCGTATCGGGATCGGACGGCGGATTCAGTAGAGTTCATTTTGCAGAGTTGAGTGACCAGTCGTAGTTCAGAAATGTTAGTTTGGCAGGTGCTTTGCGATATTTTTCGATATACGCGCGAACCCCGTCTGCGCCACCGAAATCTGCCGCATACCAGTCGAAAATCTGCGACACTGCCCCGGTCTTCTCGTCAAATCCCAAAGCGTTCTTCGTCAGAAACGCCCGCGCGGCCTCGTCGAATTGTGCATTGAGGTTCTCAGGTGTCCACAACGTTGCCCTCAACGCGGGACATGAGCGACTCGCGCAATTCACTGCAAAATGCACTCGCGGCTCGCGGAATTCTTTAATCAAGAGTTCCTTCTCCAAGCGGTTGAGGCTCATCTTTTCGCCAGAGACCGTAATCCGATTTTTCGAGAAGACTCCGAACGCCGGCGCAATATCCTTCACGCTGGCGATGGGATATTTTTCAAGAACCTGACGCAACATCCACGCGTTGTAAGCATTGATAAGAAAAGCCATGCGCGCGTCCCGCGAGAGGCCCGAGACATCCTTCGTTGCGACCTCGTCGGTGTAGCGCACCAGCGCGGCCATGTCGTCGGGCGATGCCTTCCAACCCGCATAGTCAACCCCGCCCGCGCGGACGTGCCTCGCGAGGGCTTCCGGGTATTCCGTCGCGCCCGCTGCCGCCAGCGAGCAAAAAACCGCAAAAATGATAAACCTCATTGCTTCATCGGAGAAGCCCGTCCGGATTTTATTCCCCGGGATGTGAAGTATTTGTAATCGCCCGCTGGCTTTTTCTACGCAGCGCGAATAAACCCGTTTCCATGAAATCGAGCGAAATGGGGTTACGCCTCACTTTTTGCCCCCTCATCGTCACCCTCGCGCTCATCTTCGCGGGCTGTCACAAGGCACCGTTGCCGGTGCCGCCAGCCACGCCCGTCACGGTATCGCCGGCTGTCAAAAGCAGTGCACAAATTTACCTCGAAACCTTCGGCAACTGCGCGACGGTTGCATCGGTCACCATCGTCCCGCAGGTCACCGGCTTGCTCGCCAAGACGCTTTTTTCCGAGGGTGCCGCGGTGAATGCGGGCGATGCGCTTTTCGAAATTGACCCCGCGCCGTATCAAGCCGCCGTCCAACAAGCTGAGGGCAGCTTGGCCTCCGCTCAGGCCACTTTGTTCGACGCGAACCAGAATTTTCAGCGCCAGCAGACACTCTTCAGCAACAAGGTTGTGGACATTCAGGCGATGCAAGCCGCTCAAGCCAAAGCCCAGACCGCGCAGGCCGATGTGCTCGTCGCCGAAGCAGCTTTGCAGGCCGCAAACATTAACCTCGGCTACTGTTCGATCAAATCTCCGATCTCGGGACGCACTGGCCCTTACCTCATCAATACCGGCAACCTCGTTACCGCAAACACCTCGCAGCTCGTCAACATCCAAACCATCAGCCCGATCTACGTGGACTACACGATCTCCGAAGCTCAGATGGCGACCGTGCGAAAGCATCTCAAACCTGAAGGCCTCCCCGTCGAAATCACCATCCCGGGCAGCGAAAGCAAGGTCATCGCCGGCTCGCTGATTTTTCTCGATAACCAGATCGGCAACCGCACCGGCACGCTCGCCCTTCGCGCCTCGACTGCCAACGAAGACGAAACGCTTTGGCCCGGCCTTTTCGTCAACGTCCGCCTCATTCTCGAAACCATCCCGGACGCGATCCTCGCGCCATCCAACGCCGTGCTCACCGGCCAGAACGGACCGTTCGTTTTTGTACTGCAAGCCGACCAGACGCTCGCTCTCCGCGAAGTGACCACCGGCCAGCGCGAGGGCACGAACACCCTGATCCAGCAAGGCCTCAACGAGGGTGAGCAAGTCGTCGTCTCCGGCCAGATCGGCCTCGCGCCCGGAATGAAGGTTGTCCCGTCGCCGACCCCCGCGCCGTAAGCAATGAACCTCTCCGAGCCATTCATTCGCCGGCCTGTGATGACCACGCTGGCGGCTCTCAGTGCCATCGCGTTCGGCATCGCTGCCTTCGTCAACCTGCCGACGAGCGATTTGCCAAATGCCGCTTACCCCGTCATCACCGTTACGACAGGCTATCCCGGTGCGGCGCCCGAGATCATGGCCAACAACGTCTCGACGCCTCTCGAATTGCAAATGATGCAAATCGAAGGACTCGAACTCATCACCTCGCAAAATACCGAGGGCAACTCCCAAATCGTCCTCCAGTTTGCCCTCGACAAAAGCACAGACTCCGCTGCCACCGAAGTGCAGGCCGCCATTCAGCGAGCCATGGGCAGCCTCCCGCTCGCCCTGCCCGCGCCGCCCTCTTTTCTCCTCACCAATCCGAACGACCAGCCCATCACTTACATCGGCGTCGAGAGCGACACCATCCCGCTCGGCGAACTCTACGATTACGCCAACAACGTCATCGCGCAGCGCATGTCCATGCTCACTGGCGTTTCCCAAGCACAAATCTACGGCTCGCCGCGCGCCGTCCGCATCAAAGCCGATCCGAACGCCCTTGCCTCCCGCGGTGTCACTCTCACCGACCTCTCCACCGCCGTCCAAACAGCCACTGTTTTTCGACCCGTCGGACAACTCACCGGCCCGCAAAAACAATTCACTGTCAATCCCAACGGCCAGCTCCTCATGGCCGCGGACTACCGCGACATCATCGTCCGCTACGAAAATGGTGCTCCTGTCCGCCTCCGCGATGTGGCCACCCCCGTCGATGCCCTCTCGACCGAATACGTCCGCCACCTTTATTGGCAAAGCGGACGCCCTATCACTCCAAATTCCATCGTCGTCGCCATTACCGCCGGGGCAGGCAGCAACGCCGTCGAAGTCGCGCAATCCGTCGTGTCCACCCTCGCCGAACTCGGCCCGGAACTTCCCGCCTCGATCCGCACGAACATCATCTACGAACGCGCCACGCAAATCGTGGAATCCGTCAACGACGTGAAGTTTACTATCATCTTGGCCTTCGCTCTCGTCGTGCTCGTCATCTTCCTCTTCCTCGGTCGCCTCAACGAAACAGTCATCCCATCCTTCGCCCTCCCGGTCGCCCTGCTCCTCACATTCGCCCTGATGATGGCTGCGGGCTTCAGTCTCGACAACCTCTCGCTCCTCGCTCTCACGCTCGCTGTCGGCTTCCTCGTCGATGACGCCATTGTTGTTCTCGAAAATACCGTCCGGCACTTGGAAATGGGTAAGTCCCCGCTCGAAGCTGCCATCATTGGCGCAAGGGAAATCAGCTTCACCGTTCTCTCGATGACGCTCTCCCTCTCTGCCGTGTTCATCCCGCTCGTCTTCATGCCGGGCCTGTTAGGACGCATGTTTCACGAGTTCGCTCTCACCATCATCTTTGCGATCCTTATGTCCGGCGCGGTCGCGGTGACACTCTCGCCCATGATGTGCTCGCGCATGCTCAAGCGACGCTCCGAGGGAGACACGTCTCGCGTCGAGCGCGCAGTGACTTCGGTTTTTCGCCACCTCCACGACGTTTACGGACGCACCCTCCGCTGGAGCCTTCGCCACAAATGGATCGCCCTTACCCTCTGGCTCATCTCGCTCGCTGGCTCGGTTTATCTCTACATCGCAATCCCAAAAACCTTCCTGCCCGTCGGCGACAGCGGAGCCATGCTCGGCCCCTTTATCGCCCGCGAAGGCACGGCCCCCGAAGAGATGCAGGCCTACCAGGATCAAATTATGGAGATCCTTCAGGCCAGCCCCTACCTCCGTCAGGCCGTCAGCATTACCAATATAAAAAGCGCCCTCCCGTCCTCCATGGGCCTCGTCTGGACGGAACTCAAACCGGCTAACGAGCGCCCGCCGATGCCCGAAGTTTTCGCCGCAGTGAACCGCGAGATTTACACCAAAGTCCCGGGCGTGATCCCCCTCATCCGCCCCGTTCCGACACTCAACATCGCGACCGGCGCGACTTCAAATACCCAGGGCGAATTTGCCTTCACCATGCGCGGCGCCAATCCCGACGTGCTCTACGGGGCCGCGTCCCAACTTCTCGCACTTCTCGGCAAGGAACCCGGCTTTCTCCAAGTCTCAAGCGACATGCGCCACCAAGTCCCCTTTCTCGACGTGGACATCCTCCGCGACCAGGCCCACACCTACGGCATCACGGCTGACGATGTCGAACAAACCCTCGAACTCGCTCTCGGCGGCGGACGCATCGCCCAAATCATGACGCCCCTCAACCAATACGACGTCGTCCTCGAACTCGCCGACGCGAAACGTGCATTCCCCTCCAACCTCGAACTCGTCCGCCTCCGCGGCGTGAACACAGAGCTCGTCCCTCTTCGCTCCGTTGCCAAGTGGAAACAAACCGTCGGCCCGGAATCCATCAACCACATCAACCAGATGACGTCCGTCACCATTTTCTTCAATCTCGAGCCCAAGTTCCCCGTCGGCCAAGCCACCGCGCGGCTCAACGCGCTCGCCGCTCAAACGCTCCCCACCGGCGTCGTCGGCACCCTCGCCGGCGAGGCTCAACAGTTCCAGCAGACCCTCGCCGGCATGGGCATTCTCCTCCTCGTGGCCATCTTCGTCATGTATGTCATCCTCGGCATTCTTTACGAAAGTTACATCCACCCCATCACCGTCCTGAGCACGCTCCCGACCGCTGGCGTCGGCGGACTTCTCACACTCTATCTCGGCGGTATGGATCTCTCCCTCTACGCCTTCATCGGCCTTTTCCTGCTCATCGGCCTCGTCAAGAAAAACGGTATTATGGTCGTGGACTTCGCCATCCAACGCCAACGCGAAGGCCTTCCCCTCGAAGACGCCGTCGTCGCCGCCTGCGAAGAACGCCTCCGCCCCATTCTTATGACCACTTTCTGCGCGATTTTTGGTGCTGTCCCCCTCGCGATCGGATTCGGTGCCGACGGCGC
>JBBRHN010000170.1:0-5862 GCA_038222685.1 Chthoniobacterales bacterium
GCGGACGGGCGTGCGGCCAGATTCCGTATTGAAACCCCTGGATCGCATCCGCACCCGTCGCTCGCAGTGCTTCCGCGACACCGGATTCGACCGATTCCAACGCGTCGCTGAAAAATTTCCCCAAATAGCCTATCGAGTAAACCGACAGGCCGATCACGCCCGCCAGCGAGTTTGCGCCGAACGCCGCAACGGCCAGCAGCGCCCAGATGAGGCTGGGAATCGAGCGGATGACGTTGAGGCCGAAGCGGGCCGCGACGACCACGGGGCGCGGCGAGATGTTTTGCGCGGCGGCCACCGCGATCACAAGTGAGAACGCTGCGGAAAACGTCGTAGCCAGAACGGCCATCTGAAACGTCTCGATCAGCGCGGGGAATATTTGCGGGAGGATAGAAAAATCCGGCGGCCAAAACCGCTCCAGAAACCGCCCGAGATTCGCGCCGTGGTCGAGCGAACGACCCGAACCCCGCAACGCGGGCAGTGAAAAAATCGCGGCGAGCGCAAAGACGAGAAGCGTCACGCGGAAGGCCGTCAAGCGCGGCGGTTGCTCGCGGTTCACGACGACTTCTCCGTGAGATACCACTCGCCGGGCGCATCTTTTTTGAGGGTGAGAACGGAGTCGGCAAATTCCGCGGCAAGTTCGTCGTGGTGCAAGATGCAGAGCACCGTGCAGCCGCGCTCGCGCGTTTCGCGCTGGAGGCGCGCGAGCACCGCCCGGGCCAGACGCGTGTCGAGGTGTGACACAGGTTCATCGGCCAGCACGACCTCCGGCGTGGCGATGAGTGCTCGCGCGACGGCGACGCGCTGGCGTTCGCCACCGGAGAGTTGCCGCACGGGAACTCTCTCGCAGTCCGCGAGTTCGAACTCTGCCAAAAGTTCCGCGGCGCGCGTTTTTTCCTCTCGTGAAAAACCGGTCAGCGTGCGCCACCACGGGAGCTGTCCGAGCAGCCCGCAGAGTGCGTTCGTGCCGGCAGTGGCGTTCGGCGTGAGCATCAGATGTTGAAAGACCAACCCCAGTCGGCTGCGAAATTCGTGCGGCCCGTGCTGTCCGCCGTAAACCACGCTGCCGCGCTCCGCCGGGAGCAATCCGGCGAGGCAGGAAAGCAAACTCGTTTTTCCCGCTCCCGACGGGCCCGCGATGACCACAAACCGACCACGCGGAATTTGCAAATTCAGATCCTCCACGAGCACGCGCCCGCCGCGCGCGAGTGCCAGCGACCGCACATCGAGTTGCGCAGGTTCCGCCGTTTCCATCTCAAGGCGCGCCAACGCCGACTGCTTTCAAAGCTTCTTCGATGGGTGCCAAGTGGGCCGCCTCGTCTGTCTCGATAAGCTTCGACGTGAAGACCTCATCGCGCAGTGGCGTGTGCCCGGGCTCATTGAGTGACAAAAGCGCGGCCTTCAGCGCCGCCCGACGTTCATCGGAGAGCGCGACAGATGCCGCGATGACATGCGTCGGCACCGGGCCCTGCGTCTGCATCACGCGGAGTTTTTCCCGCTGCCCGGCCGAGAGATGCTTGTCTCGATTCATCACATAATCACTCACCGCCGCTGCCTCGGCATCGCCGGAAAAAACCCGCTCGATCGCCGAAACGTATCCTGTCCCGAACTGCACATTCCCCTTCCCGAAAAACACCTCCGCATCAGCGCCGGCCGGAAGCAATCCACGCGTTTGCAAATCGCGCATCGGGATAAGAAATCCCGAAGTGCTCGTCCGGCTCGCAAAGGCAACCGGCCGGCCTTTCAACTCCTCGATGCTCGCGTAAGGCTTGCCCTTCAGCGTCACCCAGTAGCTCTCGTAAGACGTTTTTCCATCGATCTCGCCTGCCAACAAAAGCGTCGCTGCGTTTGCCCGGCGCGCATTCGTCAAGTCCGTCGCGCTCAGGTATCCCGCATCGATTGTCCCGTTCGCCAACCCTTCGATAATCACGGCAGCCGAGAGCGGAACGATCACATCCACCGGAACTCCCATCGCCTTCCCCAAAAATGTCGCCAACTCACCTCGCTCGCTCAACATTTTCTCCGGATTCTTATCCGGCTTCAACGCCACCACCACCCGCTCGGTCCCGCCCTGCGCGGAGATCGAAGCGAACAAGCTCAATACCAAAATTCCAAGACAACGCATAAATTGAGACTCATTCTCGAATAGGGTCGCGGATTGTCAAGACCGGGAGGCGCGAAACGTCATTCCACCACGAATTCGAACGCCCGGCGTCCCGCGCTTTGCCCGTTCAGAAACACTTCAAACTCGTGGCGGCCGCCGTGGTAAGTGCGCGTCGTCACGAGGCGCATCGTGTGCCCGCCGCTCAACTCCACGGTCTCGCCGGGTGCCAGTTGACGGACTTTTCCCTTGAACACTTTTGGCGTTAGCCGACCGTCCTTTTTTTGGTGATGCACCGCGTAATCAAACATCACCGCCACCGCCGTCTTAGCCGTGTTTGTGACCCGGAAACCATAGCGCAACGTCTCGCCGAGCCGCAGCGTGTTTGGGGAAATCTCCACCCGCTCCACGCGAAGCGCCTCCGCTCCGCCATAACCAAAAAACTCCAACGCCGCCGCATCCCCTTGTTTGAGCAGTGTGCGAGCCG
This sequence comes from Chthoniobacterales bacterium, assembly GCA_038222685.1. Classification (GTDB taxonomy): domain Bacteria; phylum Verrucomicrobiota; class Verrucomicrobiia; order Chthoniobacterales; family Terrimicrobiaceae; genus JBBRHN01. The sequence continues at coordinate 2,586 of JBBRHN010000170.1, forward strand.
CCCGGTTCGCCAAGCTCGAAAACCCCACGCCTCCCATTTTCTTCCACCTCGCCAGCGTCTCGATCACCAACCCCGGATGCTTCTTCGAAAAATCATTCAGGTGATTCGCGACCGAACGCCGCACATATTCCGACGGATCATTCCAAAGTCTCTCCAGAATCGGCAGCGTCAGCCCCGGATTTTGCATAATCGCCGTCAGATTCCCGCCCCACGGCAGCATTGGCCTCGAGCCCTCGCTCGCCAGCCTCCGCACGTGCTCGTTCGGGTCCTCCGTCCAACGCCCCATTTGCCCCAACGTCTCGTCCATCCGCTCCCGCAAAAACCGCCGAATCGCAAACTCCGACGTGAACCGAATCGTCACCTCCCGCAACGCCTTCATCGCCGCCGGGAAATCCCGCAACCCCTGACGCGAAACAACCTCCCCGAGCGGCCAAACCGAAAAGCCCTCCAATCCCGCCTCATCCGTCTCCCCCCGCTTCAACGCCCCGCAAATCACCCGAAACGCCGCCGCAGGCTTCTTCGGCAACCCCGCCTCCAATCGATCCGCCATCACCAACATCCGCTCCTTCAACTCCAGCGGCTCCAACTCCCCATCGATCCCCCGCAAAAACCGCTCCCCATCAAACCCGCCCCACGACCGCTCCATCGCCCCGGCCACAACACACGCTACCTCTCCGGATAGTCTGTTTTTAAATGGCTCCATCTTTTTTTAAAAATTTCGAAATTCGAAATGTGGAATGTGAAATTGGGGCACATGCACCCGTTTAATCCTTAAGACTCGTTTCCCTCCGCGAAGCGGTATGGTTACAATCCATCAACTCGGAATTTCGGGTTAATCGTCGTCGGCTTCGCTGGATGCGAGGCGGTTGGCGGTGCAGGTGCCGCGCTTGGAGGCGGCGATGAACGTAAAAAACTCCTGCACTTCGGCGCCCCAATCGGATTTTTTGGCTTCGGCAAGACCTTCGCGGACGGAGAGTCCGCTGCGGTAAACGAGTTTGAAGGCGCGTTTGATTTCCATGCGGACGTCGCTTGGAAATCCGGAACGGCGGAGCCCGATGGCGTTGATGCCGACGAGCAGATTGCGGAAATTGGCGGTAACGAAGGGGGGGATGTCTTTGTTGAAGCTGGAGCTCCCGGCGATCATGGCGCGGCGGCCGATGCGCATGAATTGGTGAAAGACGCTGCCGCCGCCGAGCACGGCTCCTTCTCCGACATCAACGTAGCCTGCGAGCAGGCAGTTGTTGGTGATGATGACATGGTCGGCCAAGGACACGTTGTGTCCTAGGTGGGTGCCGACCATGAGAAAACAATCGCTGCCGACGGTTGTGGCGGTGCCTTCTTTGGTGCCGCGGTGGACGGTGACGTATTCGCGAAAGCGGTTGCGGTCGCCGATGCGGACTTCGCTGTGGATTCCCGGCGTGTGGGCAAAATCCTGCGGTGCCGCGCCGATAACGCAGCCGTAGCCGATGAAATTACCTTCGCCCATGGTGACGTTTTTTTCGATGACCGCGTGGGCCTGCACGACGCAACCCGAACCAATGGTCACGTCATCGCCGATGATGGCGTGAGGGCCGATCTCGACATCGTCGCCGAGAACGGCGGACGGAGAGACAATCGCGGCGGGGTGAATTTTCATAGCAGACCGGAGTCGCGGAAACTGAAATACGGCAAACGTCCCTCCCCTGCCGAGCCCAGAATGACGTGGTCGATGAAATTGATTTGGAGAAGGTTAGACGCTTCGCGGAGGGCGGAGGTGAGACGGCGGTCAGCTGCGCTGGGCTGGGTGTCGCCGCTGGGGTGGTTGTGGACCAGAATGAACGCGTAGGCGCTGTGGGCTATGGCAGGGCGAAAAATCTCGCGCGGGTGGGCGACACATTCGTTGATGGACCCGAGTCCGATCTCCTTCACGCGGATGAGGCGGAGTTTGGTATCGAGAAGAATGACGCGCAGGGATTCCTGACGAAGTGCGAGGAACTCCTGGCCGAAGACGGCAAAAACGCGATCGGCACTGTCGAGCATAGGCGCGAGCTCCCCGCCGAGGGCGAGGCGGCGTCCGATTTCGAAAGCGGCGGCGAGCTCGATGGATTTTGCCGAGCCGATGCCGCGCGCCGCTTTGCGAATTTCTGCTGGCGAACAGCGGGCGAGACCGCTGATGCCGCCGCAATTTTTCAACAAATCGTCGCCGACTTGGAGGGCGTTTTTACCCGGCAATCCGGTTCGGATAAAAATGGCGAGGAGTTGGGCATCGGAGAGGCTCTCGACGCCAAGGCGTTCGGCTTTTTCGCGCGGACGCTCCGACTCGGGCATTTCGCGGATGCGGGTCGTTTCCACGGGCAGCTTAGAACTTGTCGAGAAGTTGATGGAGATGAGCGGCGATGGCGTGGAGGCCGCGCGCATATTTGTTATCCTGCACGTGAGCGAGCTCGGCAATCGCTTCGTTGACAATGCGCCGGGCGATGGTGACAGCCCCCTCCAAAGCCCCGACCTGATCCATCATCCCGGCGAGAATGGCGGAATCCATCTTGTCCTCGTTGAGGAGCAAATCGCGCAAGGTGGGCATGTCTTTGCCCGATTGCAACATGAGGAGAACGGGAAGCGTGAATTTTCCTTTGCGGAGATCGGTGCCGAGCGTTTTTCCGGTCTCGGCCTCCGTGCCCGCGAGATCGAGAATGTCGTCGTAGATCTGGTAGGCGACGCCGAGTTTGGTTCCGAAGGTTTTGAGTCCGGTAATGACGGGCGGGCTGGCTTCGCTGATGAACGCACCGAGTTCGCAGGCGGCGGAAAAAAGCGCGGCGGTTTTCATCTCGATGATGCGGTAGTAGTCCGCGGTCGAGAGTTTGAGATCGAAGCGGCGCTGGGTCTGGATAATTTCGCCCGAGCAGACTTCGGCAGCCGCATCGGCAATGCGCCGGCAGATGTCGCTATTGCTGAAATTTGTGGAGAGGCGGAGAGCGTGGGCGAAAAGGCAGTCGCCGAGGAGGACGGAGATGGCGTTGCCCCACTTGGCATTGACGGAGGGCTGATCGCGGCGGAGTTCGGCACCGTCCATGATGTCGTCGTGAACAAGTGTGGCCATGTGGATGAGCTCGATGATGACGGCGAGATCGACGTGGCTGGCGGAGATTTTGCCGGTGGCGCCCGCCGAGAGGAGCGCGAGGGCCGGCCGGAGCCGCTTACCGCCAGCGTTGCAAACATAGGAGACGTAGCCCTCGATGGCAGGATCAAACGCCCGTGCCTGTGCGCTGATTCGTTCCTCGACGGTGTAGAGGTGAGGGTT
>JBBRHN010000171.1:0-5849 GCA_038222685.1 Chthoniobacterales bacterium
ATAAAAAATCGGCACCTCGGGCTCGAGGATGCGCGGAATGCGCACAGCATCTTTTTCCGTTGTGATCACGGCATCCAGCTCGCGACGCGCGCAGCGACGAATGAAACTCTCGATTTCCTTTCCCGTGTAACGATGGTGATCTGCGTAAGATTTGGTGATCTCCAGTTCCGCGCCCAGCTCGCGCAAGGCGTTCTCAAAACTCTCCGGCACGGCAATCCCGCTCAGCGAGCCCACCCGCAGCCCGCGAAGAAAATCGAGCGGCTTGGTCTCTCCAGTTACAAAGTTCCGCAAGTGCTTGGGCCGATGCGAGCACTCGATGATGTCTGCCGTGCGGTTGTATCGACGAATGCGGGCGACGAGCTCCGTGTTGTCACTTCCGTCGCATTTTGTGAGAAAAATATGCGTCGCGCGGCGCAGGTTTTCAGGCGGCTCGCGGAGGGTTCCGCGCGGCAACAGATACTCGTTTCCAAACGGTGCCTGCCGGTCCACGAGAACGATTTCGAGTCCATGCCGCATCCGCACATATTGCAATCCGTCATCGAGAATCAACGTGTCCACATCGAATTCCTTTACCGCATACGTCGCGCTCTTCACACGATCCCGATCCACGAGCACCACCACACCGCGAAGATTGTTGGCCAGCATGAACGGTTCGTCGCCCGCCGTCCGCGAGTCCAACAACAACGAACGCCCGTCTGAGACCACACGCGGAACGAAGACGGATTTGTTTTTCGTCAATTTGTCCATAAGGCGCAGAAAAAACGGACGCGGCACGCTTTTGTATCCGCGACTGAGAATGGCAACCTTTCGTCCGCCCTCTTGCAGCGCGCGGGCGAGCATTTCGACAACCGGCGTTTTTCCTGTGCCGCCGACCGTGAGGTTTCCGACGCTGATCACAAGACACCCGGGCGAGTGATTGCGAAAAATCCTGTGTCGGTAGAGCGCGAGGCGCGCTTGCACAATGACTCGATAAATCCCCGAAAGGCCGAACAGGAACCACCGCAGAATCCCGGCGCGCTTGCCGTAACGACGCCCGAAAATGACGTCGATGGCAAACGTTTCCAGCCCCTCAATCCATCTCCTCATCGCAAAATACGCACGCCTGAGTTGTCCGCTGCCACGACACGCACGATGGCGTCCGCCTGACCCGCCGCCGCGTGCATGGCCACCGCAATCTTCTCTGGTCGCCCTAGTGTGAGGCACGTAATCGTCGAACCCGATCCACTCAGCCACCCGCCAAGCGCACCCGCCTCGCGACCCGCTTCGATCACACGCGACAGGCAGGGGATGAGCTTTTCGCGGTAGGGTTGGTGCAACCAATCGTCGAAACACCCCTCCAATTTGCGATAGTCCGCTGCCGCAAAAGCCGCCGCAATCGCCGCCGCCCGCCCGAGCGTCGCCACCGCATCGCTCAATGGCACATCCTTCGGCAACGCCCGGCGTGCCGCTGCGGTTTCCATTTCGAAATTCGGAATCCACAGCACAAACGACAATTTTTCATCCACGGCAAATCGCTGCACTGCCGCGCGCGCCGGAACCACCGTAAACCCGCCAAAAGCTCCCGGTGCCGCGTTATCCGGATGCCCCTCAAGATCTGCACAAATTACATACAGGCGCCGGCGGTCCAGCGGCTTGCCCGCCAGCTCATTGAGGCCATGCAGAATCCCCAGCCGAACCGTCACACTGCTCCCAAGCCCGCGCGCGGACGGCACATCGCCCTCGATTTTCCATTTGAACGGAAACGCTTCAACACCAGCCGCCCGAAAAAACGCAGCCGCCGCCTTCGTTACGATTTCCGCCGACGGCCCGGAACGTCCGCGCGTCACCGTCGTAACATTGTAAAGACTTAACGCGACGCCTAAACAATCAAACCCAGGCCCTAGATTCGCCGTGGTCGCCGGCACTCGAACGCGAACAGATTTCATACGCCAACAACCATGCCGCACCCCACCGCGAACGAAAAGCAAGAAACCTCCCCGCCCCTCCCGAAACTCACAGAAAAACGTTGCAGCCGCCCTCCCCCTCTGTTTGTAGTCACCTGCGGGAGCAGCAAACCAACGAACATACCACGATGAGCAAAAAGCCGGTCGGAGGAACAATCAATTCACGCGATTCGTTAGATAAAACTGACGAGTCCAACCCATCGCCACTCGACAACCTCGGAGAGCTCCCCCGCTCCTACGGAAGCGACAGCATTTTTCTTGTCGCGCAAGAGCCGCATTGGCTTTTCACCTACTGGGATCTCGACATCTCGCTTCACCCCGGCGGCAAAACATTCCTCCGCACCATCACCGGAGACGACGTCATCGACAGCGAGATCGAGGTGCCTTTCGAGACACGCAATTGGTATATCCCCGTCAAAACGGCCGGAGCCTCCTACACGGTCGAAATCGGCTTCTATCGCGGCACGCAATGGAACACCCTCGCCCGCTCAGCAATGGTCTCCACGCCCGCAGATCGCATGTCGGGCTCGCAGGATTTCGACTACGCAACCCTCCCTCTTCATATCAGCTTTCAGCGCCTGATGGAAAACATCCAGACGGCCATCAATGACGGAGAGACGTTGATTCAGGCACTCGCACGATTGCAAAAAGACGGACGCCTCCTCGCGATGGGTCCTGATCCCGGCCTGCCGAAAGGCTCCGATGAATACATCGTTCTCGAGGCCCTGCTCGGCCAAAATCTCCTCACCGAAATGTCGAGCAACTCATCGAGTTCGGAGGAGCTGAGCTCGCGGATTCAGGCCCATTTGGAAGAACGCTTGAATTCCGCCCAATCGAGCGAACTCCTCGCCCGTTCTCACTGGAGCCCCGCCGAGAGCAGTCTTTTCAGCGCGCTCACCGCCCTTACCGGCAGCACATCATGGGATACCCCCGCGCTCGCGAGTTGGGTCAATGCCGCGTTGACGAGCTGGGCCGCAGCCGGTCCGTCATCCTGGGCTGCCGGGGCGGAATCCAGTGGTGCTTCGAGCGGCGTGCCTTCTTCATGGACGCCGCAGATGCTCTCCAGCTGGCTCCAAGCCGCCACCTCCTCGTTCTCCGGTGCAGCACCCACCAGTTGGTCGCAGGCCGCTCTTTCGAGTTGGAGTCACGCAGAGACCAGCAGTTGGGGCGGCTCGGAAAACGTCGGCTCGTTCGGCTTTGCCAAGCGCGAGTTCTTCATGCACGTCAACGCCGAAGTCATTTTCTACGGCGGCACGCACCCGCAAGCCAAGGTCACCATCGGCGGCAAACCCGTCACGCTCAACCCGGATGGCACGTTCCGGCATCACTTCATCTTCCCGGATGGAGCGTATGAGATTCCCATCGTCGCCACCTCGCCTGACGGAGTGGAGACGCGCTCGGCCACACTCCGCCTCGATCGCGCGACCGGACGCGTCGGAGAAGTCGGCCACACTTCTCAACCTCCCCTCCCCGCCCCCATGGGTGCTCTGGCCTGAACGCAAAATCACGCGCCGTTCCCACCGACCGCTGGGCCGCCGATTTTCTCAAGTGGCTTGACGCCGAGAAAAACGCCTCGCCTCGCACCATTTCCACCTACCGCACGTCGTTGGATGAATTCCGAAAGTTCCGTCCTGACGGAGCTTGGAAATCCTTCACCGCATCGGACTACCGCGCGTGGATGTTGGATTTGATGAAACGCGACCAAGCCCGCGCCAGTGTGCGGCTGCGCTTTTCCGCCATGCGCGCATTCCATGAGTTCCTTCTCATGCGCGGCCTCGTTCCTAAAAATATCCTCCGCGAAATCTCGCTGCCGAAGCTCGAAAAGCAACTCCCCCGCTTCTTCACCACCGGACAAATCGACATCCTCATCGAGTCCCCCGCGAACGCTCCGCGCACCAATCAAGCCCCCGCCTGGTCTGCCGCACGCGATACCGCCATCATCGAACTTTTTTACTCCACCGGAATGCGCCTTTCGGAACTCGTCGGCCTCGACGTCGCCGATGTCGATGTGATTGGCGAGACCGCGCGCGTCGCCGGAAAAGGTGCGCGCGAACGCATCTGCCCTCTCGTCCCACAGGCCCTCGAAGCCATATCGCGCTACCGCCACGCCAGTAATGTTCACAACGGCCCGCTCTTCATCAACAAATCCCGCACCCGCCTCTCCGCGCGTTCCGTTTGGGCCATGATCAAATCCCGCCTCGTCCAAGCCGGCCTCCCCGCCAACCTCTCACCCCACAAAATCCGCCACAGCTTCGCCACCCACCTCCTCGACAACGGTGCCGATCTCCGCAGCGTCCAAACCCTCCTCGGCCACGCCAGCCTTTCGACGACACAGATCTACACCCACGTCACGACCGAACGCCTCAAAACCGCCTACAACGCCGCCCACCCGAGAGCGAAGAACGGATAGATCTCCCAACGGCCAAACCTCAACGGCAAACTTCGAACTCTACGCGCCGAGTTCCTTCTCCGCCGTATAGATGAAATGCGCTTCTCTTTTCGCGCGCGGATGCGCCTTCGACGCGTCTTCGCTCACGCGAAACCCCGCCCGATTCAGCGCACGCTGGAACGCCACCTCCCGCTCCGCTGACCAAAATGCCACCCGTCCACCGGGCTTCAGCGCATACTTTATGAGGTCGATCCCCGCGCGCCCATACAGTCGCGAATTCTGCGGCTGCACAAACGACGTCGGCCCATTGTCCACGTCGAGCAAAATCGCATCGTAATGCGCCTTCCCCACCTTGCGAATGCATCGATAGACATCATCCACCATCACGCTTACCCGCTCATCGCGCAGCAACCCGCCATTCAAATCCCCGAGCAACTCACGATTCCATGCCACCACCTCCGGCAGCAACTCCGCCACCTCCACCCTCGCCCGCGGCCCGATGATCTCCAACACACGCTTGAGACTAAACCCGAGCCCCAGCCCGCCGATCAATACATTCGGCACCTCTGACCCCGTCCGAAAATCACAAGCCAAATCCGCCAGCATCAATTCCGAGTTCGTCGAAGTCGAACTCATCAACTGCCTCCCATCCTGCTTCAAAAAATACTCCCCATCATGCCGGTGCAGCGAAAACCGCGACCCATTCGGCGTCCGCGTCTCACCCAATTTCTCAAAAGGCTTCATCCGGAGACAGTATCATCCGCACACGCCGCGTCACCTCCGAAGACCAATTCAGTCTGTCCGCTTTTTGTAAACAATGTCGTTGAGTTGAGGCAGCCCGTGAGGACAATCGCGGGGATTTTGTTCGAGATAAAATAAGGAACTGATGGGCATTTCTTCGCTCTCTGCGAAAGGCAGTTGGCTCGTCGAGCTAAGCTCTGGAGAGAGTGTTCGCACTGACGAAGATATTCCGCTGCTTGAAAGCGGTCGGCGACTCCTGAAGATAAATCATCCGAAGGGCGTGTGTCTTCGCCGCAAAATAGGGGGTATGCAGCACCCTGTCGGATTGCCTCACCCAGTCGGGTCGCGGCAACCGGTGCTGACGGCATAAATGGTCACACACAGCAGCAAGGTATGCGTCGGCGAAACCATCGTCATTGAGAGAGGATGCCAACCGGGCTGGTTCATCGTGAACTTTCTCAGGCATGGGGGCGGCATAGAAACCGTCGAGGAAGTCGCGGAGCGCGTGGCGGAGTTGACCATCGTGGCGGGCAACCTCTGCAACTTGCTTCAAACTAGAAATGCGCCCGGTGGTCACCCTTTGATTCCCTCCCCGGTTGCCGGCCCTTCATTCATTCCTGAAACCACCTCAGCGACAAAATAGCGGGTTTTGACGTGGATACGTTCAAGCGGATAAAACCGACCCACGATCTCAAAAACCGCCTCCTCGGTGTGTAAGCCAAGAGCACGAATCAGAAATTCAACGTCTCCACGATCTTCTGAGGTTTCCTCCGATC
>JBBRHN010000172.1:0-5841 GCA_038222685.1 Chthoniobacterales bacterium
TCGTAGAGCGCGTGCGCCATGAAAGCTGAGAACGGCATCGGCCCGTGCCGCTCGATTTCGGCAGCGAGGCGTTCTGCGAGGGAACCTTCAGGGCTTGGTGACTTCACGAACGTAAACGTTCACTTGGCCATCTGCGCTGCCACGGCGAATTTCGGTAATTTGGAAGGGGCGCCGGGCGTCGCGGGAAAAAGTCGCGCCCTCGGCAGGCGGGCGGGCACCGGCGGGAAACTCCACAATGATGCGCACATTCGATCCGCTGCCGCCGAAGCCAAGCGAATCGGTGATCGCGCCTTGGTTTCGCAGGACGGCGCGGTTGGGGCCGGATGCGGTGACGACGAACCGGCCCTGTAAATACGCGCGTTCCGTGCTCACATCCGTTCCGGCAATTTCAACCGTTTCTTTGATTCCAAGAAGGCGTCCGCGCGGCATTTGCCCCGGCGCATAAACGGGCCACGACCCAGAAGTGGTGGCGACGATGGCAGCGGGCGTCGGCGATGGGCTGGGCGCCGGCAACGTCGATTCTACGGGCGCGGTTTCCGGTGCGGCAGCGACGAGCGGAGGCGGAGCGGGGGTTGCAACTGTGGGAACGTCCACCGGGAGAGCCGCAGCCGGCGTTGCCGTCGGCACCTCCGGCTGCGTGGTAAGGTTGACGGCGACCGGACGTTCGACGCGCATGAGGCGGTTCTGCGGCGGACCGTCTTGGGCGACCGCGCCGGGAGGAAGCCCTGCCTTGGCACGATAGGCCGCGTATTTTTGATCCGCTTCGCGAACGCGACCCAGCGTCACCGCGGGCAGTCCGGCACTGGCATTGACGAGCTCCGGCGGATCCAGCGTAAACGTGCCGGTGGACATGACCGAGTCGTAGCTTGGGTAGAGAATCGAGATGGCCGTCGCACGAATGCGTCCGTCGGTCAGCTTTTCAACATGAACAAGAGCGGCAAGCTCGTTCTCGCGCTTGAGATCGATGTCAAGTCCGGTGAGTAAAGTGCGGTGAAGAGCGGGAACGACGGGACCGTCTGCGGTGAACACTTGCTCAAGGAGGACTTTGGGATTCTCCCGCGACTGCGCGAGCGCGACCACGCCGGACTGGAAAAAATCCTTCGGCGCGAGTTCGTAAGAATCGAGAATATTAAACGTGCCAATGACGTAGGGCACGAGCTCGGTGCTGAGTTTGAAGTTCCGGAGGTAATTGCGAAGAAGTGCCTCATTGGCTTTTTCCAGCTCGCGCGGCGTCATTTTTCCGTATCGTTCCTCGATCTGCTTCGCACGCAGAAACTCACCGCGCGGCGCGGCGGTCAGTTCGAATCTTTTCGGCGGATCGAGTTTTTTGAGTTTTGTAAGAATGCTGTAGCTGAGCGGTTTTTCCGGATGGCCGAAAACATAGAAGCTTCCGATCCAGCAAAAAATGGCCACGGCGGAGAGGATCAGGATGAGGATCGTCCAGACGAAGATATTTCCCTCTGGAGGCGGAGCGTCTTCAGTCGAGGAGTGAAACCTCTCGTCCACGTTGCTGCGTGCAGGCGGTCGTCTGCGAGGATCCCCAGGCATGACTACGGCGCGGCCTCGGCACCTGGCTCAAATGAGGTGCCGCATCCGCAGGAACGGACGGCTTTGGGGTTGACGATGCGAAAGCCCGCGCCAGAGAGGCCGTCGTCGTAATCCAGCGTGCAGTCGTCGAGAAAACTCGCGCTCTCGGGATCGACAAAAAAATGCGCGCCGTCTTTCGCGACCACAGTATCGCCGGGCGTTTCGACTCCGATAGTCATCGCGTATTGCAGGCCCGCACACCCGCCTTTTTCGACAGCCAAACGCAGCCCGTTTCCCGTTGCTTTATCGCGAACGAGATCGAGCAGCGCGGCGGCAGCAGTAGAAGTCACCTGGATCATGCTCTTTTCTTATGAACGAATCCGTGCGAAGTCAAATGGCATGGGAAAGATTCGTTTGTTGCCGGATGAGGTCGCGAGCCAGGTTGCGGCGGGCGAAGTGGTCGAACGCCCGGCCTCGGTCGTCAAGGAATTGGTGGAAAATGCCATCGACGCCGGCGCGATGAAGATCACGCTTTCCTTCGCCCGGGGCGGCACGCAGATGATCCAGGTGACCGACGACGGCAGCGGTATGGATCGCGAGGACGCCCTGCTTTGCCTCGAACGGCACGCGACCAGCAAAATTCGCGACGCGGCGGATTTGGCAAAAGTCGGAACGATGGGATTTCGTGGCGAAGCCGTTCCGAGTATCGCCAGCGTTTCGCGTTTCCGTTTGGTGACGCGTCTCCGCGAAACGCACGTCGCGACCGAAATCGTCGTCGCCGGCGGCAAAATCGAATCCGTCGGCGAGAGCGGTTCGCCCGAAGGCACGTCGGTCGAAGTGCGCTCCCTGTTTTTCAATCTCCCGGCGCGCCGAAAGTTTTTGCGCAGCGAGGAGACCGAGGCCGCGCACATCGTCCACCAAATGGAATCCCTCGCGCTGGCCCATCCGAGCGTCGCGATGACACTCCTGCGCGACGGGCGCCGGCTGTGGCAATTGGCCGCCGCGCGCGATCCGGGGGTTCGCATTCGCGATCTCTTCGGGGCCGATTTTTTCTCGCGCTTGCTGCCGCTTCCGCGTGTCGAAGACAACGGGATTTCGCTCAGCGGTTTTCTGGCGAAGCCCGGCGAGGGACGTCCGGATCGCGAGCAACAGTTTGTCATTCTCAATGGCCGAGTGATCCAGTGTCCCTCCATCTACCAATCCCTGCGCGAAGCGTATGCGGAACATCTGCCAAAGGGGCGGCATCCCCTCGCCGTGCTCTACGTAACGATGGATCCGTTGGCCTTCGATTGCAATGTGCACCCGGCCAAACGCGAAATCCGCCTCCACCGTCCCGACATTGTCAAACAGGCTGTCTTCCACGCCGCGCGCGCCCTGCTGGACTCGCTCCGCAAACCAACCGCAACCCCGCTTGCGGCTGCTCCGCGTGCTGACCCGCTCGTCCTCGCGACCGCACCGCGCCCCGTGCCCGCGCCGGTGGCCTATGCTCCCGCGCCACAACCGGAGTTCCTTCCCTCACCGCCGACCAGTGAGCCTGGCGAGGGGTTCCGCCTCCTCGGCGGCCTCGGCGCACATTGGGTTTTGATGGAGAGCGAGGAAGGACTCGTCCTCCTCGACGCCCGCGCCGCCTCGGAGCGTATTCTTTTCGAGACGCTGCGTAAGGAAACCGCCGCCGGCGCATCGCGCTCGCAGCGTTTGCTTTTGCCCGATGTTGTCGAGCTCACGGGCAAAGATTTTGTGTGGATTTCGGAAAATCTCGAAACGCTTTCCGCTGCGGGTTTTCTTCTCGAACCCTTCGGCGGCAACTCCGTCAAGGTCGAGGCCCTGCCCGCCTGCCTCGCTGCCCGCGACGCCCGCGATGCGCTGCTTAACATCTGCGAGAATCTTCGAGCCACGGGATCGCTCCCGCCCGGCCCGCAAGCGCTCGACGCCTTAATCCGCTCGGTTTGCCGCCTCGCCGCCGTCGACCGTTTTGACTACGAGGAAAATCGCGCCCGCCGCCTCGTGCGCGAACTCCTTGCCTGCGAACTCCCCTACGCCTGCCCTCAAGGCCGCCCAACCATGATCCAATGGTCGTTCTCAGAGCTGGAAAGGAAATTCGGACGCGGGTAAGCGTTCAGATTTTCGCAAATCAGACGCGCTTCGCGAGGGACAAACCTTGACAGTTGGAGGGGCTGGCCGCTAGCTCATGGGATGGCCGGAAAAACCGCGCCTTCGGCTCTGGGGGCCACCGCCGCCGTCGAAGACTATCTCGAACGCATTCTGGAATTGGTCAACACCAAGGGCTACGCCCGCGTTGTCGATATTGCCGAGCGTCTCGGCATCTCCCAAGCCAGCGTAACCAACATGGTTCAGCGCATGGACGCCGAGGGTCTCATCAACTACGAAAAATACCGCGGCCTCACCCTCAGCACGTCCGGACGAAACCTCGCTAGTGAGATCGCGTTACGCCACGGCGTGCTGACCGATTTTCTCGCCCTCCTCGGCGTCGATGAGAAAACTATCCTCCACGATGTCGAGGGCATGGAACATCACGTCAGCCCGCAAACGCTCGACGCTATCCGCAACCTCAACGAATATCTTCGCAGCCACCCCGATGCCGTTTTGCGAAAAACCTCCACGAGCAACCCGTGAACGCGCAAAGTCCTTTCACGCATTTCCCATTTCCCATTTCGCATTTTCCCTATGAACACTGAAGTCATCCCGTATGCCGGCTGGGCTCGCAATCTCCGCCTGGCCAATGCATCCGTCGAGCTCATCATCACTCTCGACGTCGGCCCGCGGGTACTCAGCTACCGCACACACCGCACCGACAATGTTTTCAAAACCTACAACGAGCAACTCGGCGGCACGGGCGAAACGGAGTGGATGATCCGCGGCGGGCACCGCCTCTGGCTCGCCCCGGAGCACGCCGAGCGCAGCTACCATCTCGACAATAAATACGTCGATTTCGAACCCTCGCCCGCCGGAGACGGCGTCGTCATCTCCTCGCTCCTCGAAACAGGATGCCGCATTCGCAAAACGCTCGAAGTTTCCCTCGTCGCCGAAACCTCCGCCGTCCGTGTCACCCACACCGCCACAAACGAAGGCACCGAACCCATCTCGCTCGCAACGTGGGCGCTCAGCGTCATGAAACCCGGCGGCCTCGCGATCATTCCCCAACCGCCCCTCGGCGAGCACCCGCGCGATTTGCTCCCCAACCGCGGAATGATTCTCTGGCCCTATACCGACCTCTCCGACCCGCGCTGGATCTTTGGCCGCAGCGTTTTCACCCTCCGCCAAAGCGATGGATTTCCCCCTACCAAAATCGGCCTCGCGCACCGAGAAAAATGGGTCGCCTACGTCGTCGAGGATTCGCTTTTTATCAAAACCTTCGCCCACCTCAACGGTGAGATTTACCCCGACGGCGGATGTAATTTTGAGATTTTCAGCAACTCGGAAATGCTCGAAATCGAGTCTCTCAGTCCGCTCGCCGTTCTGCCCCCCCGCAAGTCGATCTCGCATACCGAAGAGTGGTATCTTTTTCCCCTCGATACACAGATTTCCATCGACAGCGAAGAGTCCCTCGCTCAATGGATTCAACCGTTTCTTAAACAAGCCAACCTATGACGTCCCGCCTCAAGTTCACCGTCCTCCTCCCCGCCGCCCTCGCTCTCCTCATCCTTACCGGCTGCGAGACGGTGGATTCCGACGCTCCCGCACGCGCCGCCATGAATGACGCCATCCGCATGGAGCAACCCGGCAACTATTTTATCGCCCGCCGAATGTATAAAAAGGATTACAAAATGTGGGGCTGGGTGCGCGAACCGGGCAAACCCTGGTCCACTGCAAAACTCGTCATGATCAACGAGCAGAAAACTCTCGCCCCTGATCGCGCAGCCGGCAAGCTCGGCACCGACAGCAACTACGAATACAAACTCCTCGGCGGCTTCAGTGGCGCGCTCGTTTACGAACCTGCCAGTGACAAGTTCTATCCGGAATTCGTGCTCACCAGTGCCGAAGTCCGCTCCACTACCCCGCCCCGCATCTTCAGCACCAAACGCCAGGAAGATCCCACCGTTCGCATCCTTCTCCCTCCCATCTGACGCCATGACCACTTACCTTTACGAAACCATCCCCGCCAAACCCCGCGGCAAAGTGACTCATTACGAAATCCGCCAGAGCATGAAAGACGACGCTCTCAAAACCCACCCCGACACCGGCGCCCCCATCCGCCGCGTCGTCACCGGCGGCTACGGTGTCCTCACCGCCGGCAAAGGCTCGCCCGCTCCGTCCTCCCACTCCTGCCAATCCGGCGGCTGCTGCTGCTGAGAT
>JBBRHN010000173.1:0-5795 GCA_038222685.1 Chthoniobacterales bacterium
AGTAATTCTGTGCCGCTTGATACCATTGTGGAATTGCCAGCGGCTTGCCGCGAGGGGAACGACCTGACTGAAAATAGAGATTAGGCAACTGGGTGATTCCAATAAAAAGGATGGTCACGACCATGATCACCGACTGCCGACGGCGTGGGCTCGACATCAGCGAAGCCAACCACCCTCGCAGTAGATATGTCAACGAAGTCACCATCGCGAAGAATCCAATAATGACCGGAACGAGCCAGAGCATCTGCGGCCCTCTCGCGATGGCTTGCCCGGCGATCAGGCAGAGGCCTCCGGGCAGGGCGATCAGAATGCTGGGTGTCACCCACGAAGCGAGATAGTTGAAAATAAACACACCGCGCAACGAGACCGGAAGATGGAGAAAACGTCCGAGATCCAGACTTTCCGAACGCTGGAGTTCCATCATCACTCCGATCATCCAAAAAAAGAGAAACACGAGCGCAAACCCATTCCACAGGAACAGAATCGTCAGCGGCGGAGTCCCGGCAAAGACGGTCATCCCGAGGTAGAAACCTGTGAGGCATGAAACAGCAACCGCACTCGCTAAAAGAGTTATTAGCAGCGTGCTGACCAATGTTCCCAACGCACCGGATCGTGCCCACTGGTTGCGCGTGAGGCACCAGCGCAGCCACAGAATCGTGCACCATTGACTCCAAGTCATCCGTCGAGCCAGCTCAGTTTTTGCACGACTGCTCCGTCACCGCCGACGGCCCTAATAAATTGATCCTCAAGCGATCCCGTTCGCCGGATCACCTCCATCGAGGCTTCAAAAACGACACGCCCTTTCGAGATAATCCCCACGTGGGTACAAAGTTTTTCGACGATTTCGAGAACGTGCGAAGTGAGAAAAATCGTGGCCCCGCGCGCCACACAACTCTGCAAAGTATCGCGCAGGACGCGCGCGGCAAGGGCGTCCACGCCCTCAAACGGCTCGTCGAGAAAAAGCACGTCGGGGTCGGCGATGAGCGCGCCGGCCAATGCGAGTTTTTTCCTCATTCCATGCGAGAACTCCATCGTGAGCTTCCGTCCTGTCTCGTTGAGATCCATGATCGTGAGCAGTTCCTCGCGGCGCGCGCTCAGTGTGGCGCGATCCATTCCATACATGCGACCAATGAACGTGAGATATTCGTTGGCAGTAAGATTATCGAAGAGGGCAAGGTTCTCTGGCACCACTCCGATTCGCCGCTTGACCTCGATGGATCGCGCGGGATCCGAAACATCCGTACCCATGATGTGCATGGAGCCGGATGTCGGAGCCAGCAAACCGGTGAGCATCTTGATTGTCGTGGATTTCCCCGCTCCGTTGGGGCCAAGGAACCCGTAGAACATGCCTCGCTCGACAGAGAGATTGAGTCCGTCGACTGCGCAAAAGTGCCCAAAGTGGCGGGTGAGTTGGGAGGTTGAGATGGCGGAACTCATTTCTTGGGACTGAGCACAAAGTTGTCGGCGGTGAGTTCGCGCTTGAGTGTGCCAGCTGACTCGGCTTGAACACGCACGAGTTCCGCCCCGGCCAGCCAGTCGGCATCGACCGATACGATTTCTTTGTCGCGCCGCGATCCGGAGAAGTCGAGCACGATGCTCCGGTTAACCAACATCGCCGTTGCCTGAAGAAGCGTGGAGGCCATGTCGAAGTTGAAATTCTGGTCAGGAAGGATGGCCTGATTGCGAGCACGGTTGACGAGGAGATAAACGCCGCCGTCTCCAGCTAGCGGATTAAACTGAGAGAACGTCGATGTGGACCAAAGGTTCAACTTCCGTTCGCGAAGAATGAGGCGGCAGCCTGTCGTTTGCTTGACGACAGTGGCGATCTCAACATGCCTCGACCCGTCAACCATACGCGCCCCGCTGCGAAGGGGCAGACGGCCAACAACGGTCAAGTATTTGGCTTTCAACGAAAGCGTCCCCCGCAGCGTCGCCGACTCGGATTTCCGCTCTTGAAAGATCGAGGTATCGAGCGAAAAAACCTGCCCGAACACCTCTCCAAAATCCGGATCCCCATTAAGCACTGGCACGCCGTCGATGGCTTCTGAGAGAGCCGATGCCCACCATTGATTCGGCAGGCCGGGAAGGGCCGTCACTTTTCCGGACGGGAGCTTCGCGCCATCCGCAAACGTGAGTTCCGATTGAACGTCTGCAATTTCCAACTGGTAACCATGCGGAACTGCGGAGAATTTGAACCGAGCGGAGATACTCGTGCGGGGATCGCTCATTGGCGAAAACTGGAGAGCGTCGTTCGCGAAAACCGATTTGGGATTAAGTGCGACGGAAACCGAGTCCGTCCGAAACGTAGAAGTGTTCGCCGCGGATTCAGGATGCTTGAGGAAATCGTAGTTCCAGAGCATTTGAACGCAGATCGAGCTTGCGACGGTCACGATCAGTATGACGAAGGAAGTCCGCATTCTGCGGGTGAGGTATTGGTTACCGATCACGAGGGCACCGCCAACGATCCCACAGAGTCCAGCGGCAATGCTGCGCGAAAACAGAAGCGACGTGTTTTGCGAGTCCGTCATGAATGTTTCCATCGAGAAAATCATGCGCTCGAATTGCACGACGAACCCAAAAGCCATTACTGCCACCCAAACCGAAACCAACCAGATGGCAAATCGGGCGAACGAGCGAGTGAGGGTGCTGAGTGCGGCAATCGGAACAATGAGCGAGAGGCTCGTGTAAAGCACCTGAGGCAAAGCGCGGACGATGTCTCGCGTTTGAATGCCGTTGGCGAGGAAGACAAGTAGCTCAACAACCAGCGGGGGGATCACCAAAAGTCCGACGATGAAGAGAACTTTTGCGGCCAGCACGGTGCCACGCGAAATCGGACGCGTGAACCAGAACGCTGTCGTGCCAACGAGTGACTCATCTTGAATGAGCAATGGGATAAGAATCACGAGCACGAGTCCCTGTAAGACCGGAATCCCCATGGCGAGAATCGTGTAGGCGATCTGCCAAAGCATTTGGCCCGGGCCCACGCTGAAGCCTGACCCAATCAACACTCCTTGAGCGAGGAGCAGCAAAAGCCAAAGGCCGAATACGACGCGCACATGGCGGAGGTCTTTCCAGATAAGATGAGGAAGAAGTGCGGTTTGCATTTACTTTTTGAGGCTGGAGGTTTGAGGGCATCGTGCGAGAGCGACAAAAATTTCCCTGAGGGACATCGGGGATGACTGGATTTCTTTGGCGTCCGGGTAGATTTCCTGCACGCGGCGATTGGTTTCGTCCGCCTGATACTGGCTCTCAACGAATCGCAACGCATGGGACTGGACGGAGACATCCAGCCAATCGGCATGCGGCAAACGCGGCGGGCTCTCGCGCACGGCTCCTGTTGCCAAGACGACCTCGATGCGACGAAAGCGCTCTTGGAGTTTGGCTACGGGTTCACAAAGTCGAAGTCCTCCCTTTTCGAGAAATCCCACCCAGTCAACGAGGCGTTCGACTTCCTCAATGTCGTGAGAGGAGATCACAATCGTCCAGTCGGATTCATCCACCAATGCCAACATCCCGGAGATGAACTCGTCCCGCGCTAGCGGATCGAGCCCGCTGAAAGGTTCGTCGAGAACCAACAATCGCGGTCGGTAGGCCAGCGACGAAAGCAGCGCAGCCTTCATTTTCATTCCGCGCGAAAGCTGCTTGAGCTTCCTGTCGAGCGGCAGTTGAAATTGCTCTGTCAGACGGCTGCAGAACGCGGCGTCCCAAGTCGGATACAAGGCCCGGCAGTAGTCAAGAAAAGCACCGACGGTCATCCATTCCGGAAGCTCTTGGTTTTCCGACACGTAGCCGATGCGCTGAAACTCTGCGGGCCCGAGCCGCGTCGTTGGCACTCCCATGACAAATGCCTCCCCGGAAGAAGGCTCGACGATATTCATCAACGCTTTGAGCGTTGTCGTCTTGCCAGCGCCATTGGGCCCGAGAAGCGCAAAAATGCTGCCTTGCGGAACGGTGAGATTCAGATCTCGCACGGCCTCCTGTGCCCCATAGCGAAAGTTAAGCATCCTTGTTTCAATGATTGCATTCATAGTTTTGCCTTGGTGATCCGCTGCCAGGTTTGGGCGACGGCGGAGGTCACGTCGTCCAGTTCCAGTTCGAGCTTGAGCGCCTCCACAACCACTCGCTCAACTTCATTCGAAAGGAGCTCCCGCCGAGCCGGACGGTTCGGCGCCGGAGATTTTGCAACGACAGTTCCAACGCCAGGGAGCACCTCAAGCAGGCCTTCATCAATCAACGCCGACACAACCTTGTGTGCTGTGTTGGGATTGATCTTCAGCTCCTGGCTGAGCTGTCGAACCGAAGGAAAGCGGTCCGCCGGCCTCAACAAACCAGAAACGATCGCCTTCTTCGCCCCATAAACAACCTGACCGTAAACGGTCTGACCGGGCTTAAACTGAATTTGAAACGGAAGCACTGTGTTCTATGTATACTAGGACACGTAGTAGTGCTAGAAGTTTTAAAAATTCTCTTCGCCGATTTCAGAGCCACGGAAGTGACTGACTCTCGGTAGGGAACTGGTAGTTCTTGAGGAATGTCATTCTCATCACTGGGTCTTTCGAAACCCCTCTTGCGCGCAGCGGAGGTGTGGGAGTATCCCGCGCCGACGCCCATTCAGGCGGCCACTATCCCCGCCATTTTGAGAGGGGAGGATGTTTGGGCTTCGGCGCAGACCGGCTCCGGGAAGACGGCCGCTTTCGTCCTGCCGCTCTTACAGATTTTGGAAGATTTTTCGCGTCCGCGCGGACGATTTGTCAGCGCCCTCATTCTCGTGCCAACCCGGGAGTTGGCCGTGCAGGTCTTTGATATCTTCCGTGAGGGCGAGCGGCATTTGCCCAAGTCGTTAAAGATCCATTTGGTCCATGGCGGGGTCTCGATTAATCCCCAAATGATCGGCCTGGGCGGCGGAGCCGATGTGTTGGTGGCCACTCCTGGCCGACTTCTCGATTTGTTCGATCACCATGCGCTTTCGCTTTCTGCGGTTTCGGTTCTGGTTCTTGATGAAGCCGATCGTCTCCTCGACGAAGGTTTCAGTAAGGAACTTGACCGCATCATCAGTTTGTTGCCCTCCAATCGCCAAAGCCTCCTTTTCTCAGCCACCTTCCCTCCGGAGGTGCAAACCTTGGCCGCCGCTTTGCTCAAGGATCCGG
This sequence comes from Chthoniobacterales bacterium, assembly GCA_038222685.1. Classification (GTDB taxonomy): domain Bacteria; phylum Verrucomicrobiota; class Verrucomicrobiia; order Chthoniobacterales; family Terrimicrobiaceae; genus JBBRHN01. The sequence goes on from JBBRHN010000173.1 coordinate 5,148, forward strand.
TTCGGGTGGAGGTCGCGAGCGAACCCGCTCCGCAGATCGAGCAAAGAGTGATTCAAGTGGACGTGCCGCGCCGCACCCAGTTGCTCCGCCATTTGTTAGAAGTCAACGAATGGTCCGGAGTTCTGGTCTTTGTTGCCACCAAGTATGCGACCGAACATGTGGCCGACAAACTCCGTCGGCTCGGAATCCGCGCGGAGGCCCTCCACGGCGGGCTCAGCCAAGGAGCCCGCAGCCAGGCCTTAGCGGATTTCAAAGCTGGAAAGGTGCGTGTTTTGATTGCCACCGATCTCGCCGCCCGCGGGATCGACATCGTCGGACTTCCAGTGGTAGTGAACTACGACCTTCCGCGTTCGGCGGTTGATTACACCCACCGGATTGGCCGGACCGGCCGCGCGGGCGAGGCGGGGGTGGCGATCAATTTTGTCAGCGTGAGTAATCAGGCCCATTTTCAGCTCATCGAAAAACGCCATCACCTCCGGTTGCCGCGCGAACAAATCGAAGGCTTCGAGCCCGTTGAGGCCGAGACGCCGCCCCGAGGCCTAGGCGGAATCAAGGGACGCCGCCCGAGCAAGAAAGACAAGCTGCGCGCCGCCAAGGCGATCCCGTGATCCCACACACGAAGGCCGGTTTCTACGCCGCGGGTGTTTT
>JBBRHN010000174.1:0-5784 GCA_038222685.1 Chthoniobacterales bacterium
GGCGAGCGGGATCGGCGACAGCGGGGTGAATGTCTTCGGCGATCCGGTCGGGCCGCAGTCCTCGTTTTACGGCAGCTCAATGCTCGACGTGCAGGCGGTGAATGGCATCAACGGCGGACGCCAAAACTTCTTCGACACCTCGCTGCTCAATGCCCACTCGGTGCATTCGATCATCGGCGGTGTGCAGAGTTTTTCCGACCAGTCGCGACTCCTGGCCTCGGCGGAGGGGTCGGTGAATGGCGGGGTGCAGAATTTCGCTGGAAGCTCTCTGCTGCTGGCGTCGGTGGAGCACGCCATTGAGAACGGCGAGCAGAATTTCGCGGGCAGTGCGCAGTTGGAAATCCGCGCCCAGGAAGGCGTGATCGGCGGCATGCAGACCTTCCGCGGAAACTCCTCGCTGCTCGTGGCGACGCCGGACATCTCCTCCGTGCTCCACGGCGGCACGCAGAACTTCCACGACAACGCCGTGCTCTATGCGAACGCCGGCCACCTCGGCTCGGCCTTTGGCACCAGCAGGCAGAATTTTTACGACTCCTCGCGCCTCGTCGCGAATACGATCTTCGCCATGGATGGCGGGCAGCAGTATTTCTACGGCAACTCCCGGTTGGAGGCGAATGTGCAGTGGGCGGTGAGCAGCAGCGGGTCGCATTTCGCGGATTTCGCGGAACTCGTGGTCAACGCGGAGCAGGGCGTCTTCGATGGGTTGCAGGCCTTCACCGACGACTCGGTGCTGCGCATCAACGCCGCACGCGGGCTACTGACAGGCCTCCAGACGTTCGACCACTTCTCGCACCTCGAAGCCAACGTCGCGAACAGCATCGGGCTCGGCTACATCGACACCTACGGCAACGAATACAAGAGCCGGAGCACGTTTTCCGGCAGCTCGTATCTCTCGGCCAATGCCGCACAGGCGGTGAACGGCGGGCTGCAGGATTTCTTGGGCACCTCCCAATTGTGGGCACGAGCGATGGGCTCGGTGGCTGGGGGTGAGCAAACCTTTACGGGCGACGCTTCCTTGGTGGTGCTGGAGAGCGGGGCATTGAGTGGCGGGGAGCAGATCTTTCGGGGCAATTCCCAATTGGTGGCGAACGCGACCGGCGCGGTCAGCGGGGGAACGCAGACTTTCGCGGGCAACTCCGAGTTGCAGGTGAACGCGAGCGCGGCCTTCAGCGGGGATCCTCCAAACGGCGGTGCGGTGGGCTCCTTCATGACTTTCCGGGACCGTGCCGTTTTCTTTGCGAATGCGGCCCACGCCACCTCCCCAAGCGTCATTTATGATTACGCCCTCGGCAAGGACGTCGGTGTCATGGGTGCCCGGATCTTCGATTTTTATGACCACGCCAGCCTGCGGGTGCTGGCCGCCGACGGAGTCAGCACGGAAATGCTGCAATTCGGCGGTTCCTCATTCCTCTCGGCCGAGGTCGAACGCTCGGTCACCGGCGGGTTACAAGTCTTCTATGGCTCGAATTCCCGGCTCGATGCCCTTGCCCGCCAGGCGGTCACGGGGGGCACCCAAAGTTTCTCCAACGGCGCGCAGCTCTATGCGAATGTCCCCGATGCCATCACCGGAGGGTGGCAGACGTTTAGTGATTCGCTTCTTTCCATCAATTCGGAACGCGGCGTAAGCGGTGGCAGACAGGAGTTTTCCGCGTCTTCGGTGCTCGAAATCAACCAGCCCGAGGCTCTCGTCGGTGGCGACCAGCGCTTTGACGGAAACTCCGTCCTGCTGGCCGAGACTCGCGACGGGGTGACGGGCGGGATCCAGACTTTCTTCGGCAACTCCCGGATCGAGGCCTCGGCCCAGAACGCGGTTTCCGGCGTCACTATTTACCTGTTCGACGAATCCCGCATCGAGATCGGCTCCCCCGATGCTCTCAGCCGCACGACGGATCTGGTCTTCAGTAAACTTGCCTCTGAGAGCACCGGGGGACGGGTGAATCTCAACGGCAACGAACTCACGGTGGGGCGGCTCGACTCGTTTGATTACAGCGGTTTCGCGGAGACCCCGGGGCACAGTGCCGGTCTCATCTCGAATGCCGGCAGCGGCTTTGCGGTGGCGAACCTTACGGTCGATTTCGACACCGGCACGAGTGTCTTCGGCGGGCGGATCGAGGACGGCTTCGGCGGCGCGCCGATCAACCTCATCAAACGCGGCGGCGGCACCCAGGCACTCACCGCCGCGCAGGGCTACACGGGCGGCACCAGCGTGGAAGGCGGCACGTTGCGCCTGGATTTTTCCGCAGGCAATTCCCCCACGCAAAACATCGTGCACCCCGGCGCCGCCGCCCTCGATCTCGCGGGCGGACGGCTGGAGCTGGTGGGAAAAAGCGGCGCGGCCAACCGGCAGAGCTTTAACTCGGTCGCGCTGACCGAAGCCACGCGCGTCGTGCTCACGCCCAATGGCGCGAGCAGCCTCGCCCTGCACCTCGGCAGCTACGGCAATTTCCAGCGCGAGCCGTTTGCCACCGCCGATTTCACCGTCCCGGCGACGAGCGCAGTGAAGTTTTCCAATGCCCCCACGGTCGCGCTCCCCTGGGCCACGATGAACAACGGCGCCGACTTCGCCAAACTCACGCCCGATGGTGCGACCGGCGACCACCTGCTCGTCCCGCTCGCCACTTACGATGAGACCCTCGGCGGGGCCAATTTTGACAGCGCCTCAGGACTGCTGCGCTTCAATGAAGCCGCTGCGCGTTCGGTGTCTGATTCCCTCGGTCGGTCGCGGGGTCTGCTCGTGACGCCGAACGTGGGAAACCATCTCTCAAAGTTCGACTACGTGCGGGAGATTGCCAATGGCAACGATGTCATCTACCACGTCCAGCAATTCAACACTGACCAAGCCCTTGAGCTAAGCTATCGCCTGACGTTCGATTCCGGCTCTTTCAGGCTCGTAAAGTCCGGCCCTGGGAGCCTCGCCATCGACGGCTTTGTCCATCAACCCATGGCGGGTAGTGGTTCCTTCACCCGCGGAGGCATCTTGCTCGTCATCAACGAAGGGGAAGTGATCTCCGATTTGGAAATTTTGGGCGATGTCAAAGTGGGATCGATCGTCGCAATTACACACGACAAGGTTAAATTTGGTGGAAATGGCCAGGTAACCGGGAAGCTGACCATTGGTCCTGGCGGCACCCTCGCTCCCGGCCATAGCCCCGGCATGATTACGGCCGGGACTGGGGAATGGCAAGGCGGCGGCACGATCGAATGGGAACTCAACGACGCCCTTGGTATGGCCGGTAACGGGGCGGGTGGCTGGGATTTTTTGAGCGTCACGGGCGGGCTGGAAATCACCGCCACGGCGGGCGACCGCTTCACGCTCGACCTACGTTCACTCACGCTCGCGAACCTGAGCGGCGCCCCCGACAATTTCGACCCGATGGAAAGCTACGCCTGGACCATCGCCAGCGCGGGCGGCGGGGTGAGCGGCTTCGATGCGGACGCCTTTGAGATCGTGCGCAGCGGCTTCACCGGTCTGGCCGACGGCACCTTCGGCGTGGCTTTGAGCGGCAACAACGTGCAAGTGTTCTACACGCCCATCCCCGAGCCAACTTCGGCGGTCCTGCTCCTCGCCGCCGCCGCGCTGCTCGCCAGCCGCCGCCGCCGCGCCTGAAATCCTGACGAGGCCGCTCCGGGGGACTTTCCCCGACTAGGAGAGATTCCCAAAAAAATCCGGTAATCGCCCAGCCTTTCAGCCCTGTACTTGCTACGGATTTGTTCCTGGGGCGCTCCCTGGCTGGTTTGGGATGCGCCCTTGGCGCTCGAAATCACCCCCCTATCTTCCCATCTCGTTCACACCTCACAATGAGAATTGCTGCAGAACCCCGGCAAGACCTATACGTCTTTTGCCCGTGTCGCTGTCGCCTGATGGGTGGAAGACCAAAAACAGCAGATTGACAATTCAAATGTCAATTTGAAGGGTTCTTGACGATGGTGCCTCGACTGCTCGAGCCGCTTCTCAGGGACGCAGCCTGCCAGTTCTAGGCCGTTGCCGTGACCGGCCCGCGCCAGTCCGGGAAGACGACCTTGACGAGAATGGCATTCCCGGGGAAACCCTATGTGACCTTGGAAGCGCCCGACGAACGGGAGCGGGCCTTGAGGGATCCCCGTCTGTTTCTTTCGCGGTTCCCTGAGGGTTGCATCCTAGATGAGATCCAGCGGGCGCCGGATCTTTTTTCCTATTTGCAGGAAAACCTTGATGCCGCCTCCAAACCCGGACGCTTCATCCTGACAGGATCGCAGCAATTCGGGATGATGGAGAAAATCACGCAGAGCCTTGCGGGTCGCATCGGGATTCTTTCCCTGTTGCCTTTCTCCATGGCCGAACTGGATCGAGGGAAGTATCCCCAGGGGGAACCTGAACCACGTGCTCTGGAGAAGCGCCTATCCGCCCATCTTCGACCAGCAGATTGAGCCGGGCCTGTGGCTCGACTCCTACATCACCACATACGTCGAGCGCGATGTGCGCTAAATCATCAATGTCCATGACACAGCGGTTTTTCAGCGTTTTCTCTCGATGTGCGCCAGGAATATCGGCCAACTTTTTAACGCCAGCCGGATCGGCAGCGACTGCGGGCTCAATCATGGCACGGTGGCCAAGTGGCTATCCATTCTGGAAACTTCGGATATCGCCTTCCGGCTTCTGCCTCATCACCGAAACTTCCGCAAGCGCCTCGTAAAAAACACCAAAGATTTACTTCTGGGACGTCGGAGTGGCGGTCCGTCTGCTCGGGATCGAGTCGGCGGAGCAATTGACGACCCACCCGCTCCAGGGCCCGCTTTTTGAGAACTGGGCCATCGTGGAACTGCTCAAAGGCCGGTTCAACCGGGGGAAAAAGAGCAACCTGTTTTTTTGGCTCAATAATGCCGGATTGGAAGTGGATGTCGTGGCCGAGAAGGCGGGAAAACTGCTTCCCATCGGAATAAAATCCGGCAGCACCCTGACCACCGATTGGTTCAGGAGCCTCAACCGATGGCTCGCCCTTGCTGGCAACGACACCATTGATCCCTCCCTGCTCTACGGCGGCAGCACCCCTTGGAAGATGCGGGCGCAAAAAGTGTTTTTCGCGAAAGTGTGGGCGCTGATAATCAACATGTTACGCCATCAAAGAGGGCTGAAAATCGACTTTTTGCGCCCGCATCTTGGAAAGAAGGCCCTGTCACCGTAATCCCCTGGAAAAAGATCTCGGACCTCGCGCGGACGATCTGATCCCAGTTGAACACTTGGCGTGGATACTTGGCTCGCTCTTGAAGTGAACGACTGATGACAACTCTTCGTTTTCTTCGCTACCTTTTGTAAAAAACAACTCCCTCTCAGTCGTGGCGGGTGGTGTGCTGGAGCTGTCATAGCAGACACGATTCACGCCGCTGATCTCGTTGATGATGCGGATCGAAACTTCCGCGATAAACTGAGAAAGGAACTCGAGGGTCGAGAACCGAGTCAGACGAGATAGCCCGCCCATCTTTTTCTAATTGTTTGCGGGCAAATGATGGTTGAATGTTGGAATACAGCGGTTTGCGGGGCGAGTCAACCCGCCGCCCTCCAAGCTCCCGGCACGACCCGATGGGTCTGCACCCCCCTGCGCAAACCTAATCTTAAGTTAGATAGATGCTTTGCCCGCGCCCGCCTACTCTCGGCGTCCATGAGGCACTTGCAGAAAAAACAATTCGCATGGACGGAAACTTTTCCCGTAATCCCAGCCGCCGGGCCGCGAGTAACAAAACAAGAGCCCTATACCCTCACACTATCCCGCATCTCACCAACCACCACAAAATGACCATGAAAAAACC
>JBBRHN010000175.1:0-5752 GCA_038222685.1 Chthoniobacterales bacterium
TACCTGCATTGCCACCATGATTGTGGGAGCCGCAGCAGCCGGGGTGACGGTTTTTTTCGTGGCTAAAACCGACACCTCGAAAGTCTGGCACTGTTTCTTCTTCGCCCTCATCTGCGGCGTAGCGGGCCTATCAATCATCGAAGCGGCTACAAAAAGCGTCGATAAGACGGATCCCTCCCGAGGCGCCGACCAAGCGGCGCAGACGTTGGAAACAGTCAAGCAGGATGTCGAGAGCAGTCCGCCCACCACCTCGACTCAAGTGGCGGCTCTTACTAGTGACTTGGCAGGTGCTGGTGCAACTGCCGTGAAGTCCGCTAACCAAGCTACTCAGGCTGACGACCTCGTCGTCGCCGCCAAAGCGAACAAGACAGCCTTGGCCGTGGTAAACAATCTTGAGAAAATCGGCGCTTCCGCCGGCAATGACTCGGCGGTTTCCCCCAACGCACCAATCGAGGCGCTCCGCAAACTCTCCGCCCAAGCCACTCTCGCAGACAACACCATGGTCGCTGAAGCCGCGACCGCGGCCGTAAAAAAACTCGAGCAAAAATAACCTTAAGCCCCTCAGGCCGCCCAGCCAGCGACGGCGGGAGCTGTGGCCATGGCGAAGGCGCGGCCGGGGATTCCGGTGGGGCTGCATTTGAATTTCAGCGATAAGCGGGAGGTGGGCGGAAAGTGGGATGCATTTCCTTGGTCTGCGGGGCCTGTGGCGACGCATCTCGCGGCTTGGGATGGGAAGTTCGCGGATCGTTTTCGCTCCGAGACGCGGAGGCAGTTTGGGGCCTATGCGGCGACGGGGTTGCCGTTGGCTTTTGTGAATGCGCACCATCACTTGCACGTGAAGCCGGTTGTTTTCGAGGCGATCACGCGGTGTCTGAGTGAGTTCTTCCCGGGATTTGACGGCTGGATCCGACTCGGGGCTGTGCGAATGTTCGGCGTTCCGGGTTGGGCGACGAAGTCTTCGGCCCCGGTGATGCTCGGGCGAGATCCGGCTTGGAGCGGGCGCAAGACGACGGGTGTTTGGGGTTCGGCGTTCCCTTTCCGGATCAGCGCCAAACATTTATTGAAACTTGCCGAGACGGCGACATCGGGCTCGCACGAAGTTTATATTCACCCAGGAGCAAACAAGGCCGATGTCAGAAACGGGCTGCTCGGCGACGACGGTCAGGATCGCACGCAGGACCTCGCGGCTCTGCAAGATGCGAGGGTGATAAACGTTGCGGGACGGTCCTCTCCTGGCGGCGCTGGGCTTTGAAAGTCTGCGGGCACTTCGACGAGAGCAGCTCAATCCGTCCAAGTTGCAACGTAAAACCGGGTGTCAGCGTGAAACGGCGCCCGTTCCTGCGGGGTGGGAATTGCCGCAGTGCTGAAAAGATCGCGCTGGCAGCAGTGGCCAGACAAAGAGCAAGCGTGACGAACGCGTAGCTCGCAGAGCGTTTGAGCGTGGGGACGGCCACCAGGGTGAGCAGGTATTGCGGAGAAGCCGCCGGAAGATCAGATAGCCAAAAACTCGTCAAGCGGATCGAAATGGCAAACGAGGAGAACTTCTGAAGAGCCCTCCTCTGGCTCCGCCATCACCTCCGCGTGCGAAGTCTTAAAAGAGCACGTGCGAGGCTACCATGGCGCTTGCGTGGAGCGAATGACGTTGAATAAGACAAAAGCCAAGAAAAGAATAACCGCCGCGACGAGAACGAAGAAGAAACTCCTTCCGGCCCGATCCAAACGTCCGATGCGCTGATACCCGCCCTGCGCGGCTAAGCATAGAAACCACACGTAAAGATTTAAGAACGGAATAAAAACCAGCAACGCCCACCACCAGGGTTTTTCCATGTTCACGGCCCGCGCGATTGTCACCCCAAGCGTCACCAGCGCCGCCGCCGCGACTCTCGGAAGGTAATAGATCGGCGCACCCAGGTAGCGGTCCGCAAGCCATGAGCCGACTCCCACGAGAAGACAAACGAAAAAATAGGTCGAACGGTCGATGCCGCGATGAACCTCCGGCTCCGCAAGTTCGTGCCTCCCAGGCGCATTCTGTCCCCTTTGCATGGGCATAGAAACCGGGGAGCCGCTTTTCGCCTGAGGAAGGTCCCCGCCGAGAACCTGCGCCAACGTTGACCATTCTGTCTCACTCTCGCGACAAGCCGCCGTTTCACCCGTTACCTCCCGATGCGTGACCATGTCTTTCAACTCATCCACCCCATAAGGCCCCGCCACGCGATTGTTCAGGTAGAGATAGAACGCCATCTTCACAAGTCACACTCAACCCAAACCCGCCCGCCGTCGATGTCTTTCGCCCAGCGGATCAAGCGCGACTCCCGGACGCAATCACCCCTGCTCGTTCATCGCACGGTAGGATTGGATGTCCTCATCCGAGAGCGCCTCTCTGGGCACCAATCGGTAGTGACGCTCAGCAACGAGACGCAATCCCTCGCTGGTATCAGCGAACTCCATGAGCGCGATGGCACCGTCGGGCAGAAACTGAGCGCCAAGCGCACGACACAAGAGCTGGGGAAACTTCTCGGCGCATAACGCGATGTCTTGCTCGATTTGCACGCCACTCATTTTATCCCTTCCGCCTTTGGCTTGGAGAGGGAAAACGTAATGTGCTCCTCGACGGTCTATTCCCACATACAACTCATCCACCTCGACTTGCCCAACACCTTCCACCGTCGTACGAAGATGATTTTGGAGGGAGAAGGAGGCGACTCCGGTAAAAATATCGACAAGCCGGTTGTAGCGAACGAGTGCGAGCAACGACTGTTCGTCATCGAGAGCATAACGGGAAATGATCCCTGGCGTAGAGTCGGGCACCTTAATGCAGATGAGGCCGGGGTTTGGTTGGATGATCCATTGGCGATCCAGGACAAAAAGATAAGTGGCTTTACCAGAAAGCTTGATCACCCACGATTGTCCGGCAGGTGCTGTGGCGACAATCGTCTTTGGCATCTCCGTTCGAAATCGAAACGAATAGACGAGATCGCCTATGTTTTTTGGCAATGAGATTCCTAACTTTGCGGCTGTCGATTCTATTTCAACCCGCTTAAACGAAAAGGACTTCATGCCCTTTTCATAGTGATCGAAGAAAATCTTCTCCAAAATTAAGGAATACCGATTCGTAGACATGAGATTCAACTAACCTGGCCAGCGCAATACAACAACCTCCTCGCGCAATTGTTCGCGCGTCGCCGTAGCCAAACGAGTGCGAAAGAGATCAATCCGATCAACAGTGTAGCCCAGTTTCTCTGCGATGGTGCCAAGAATCTGGCCCGTTCGAATCATAATCCTTAGATACGAAGCTTGATCTCCAACGACATAAGCCAAGGAAGCACCGGGGCGGAGGAGAGGACGCAACTCCGCGAGATGGCGCGCCATTCCTCCAAAGTAGAGCTTTGTCACGCGAGCGTAGAGCCGCTCAAAACCGCTCGTCTTCTCCAATTCGATTCTGCGAGCCTCAATCTCCGCGGCGATCCTTTGAATCTCCGGGAACTCTGCCACCCATTGATCGTCATCGTCGCCTTTGTAAACTCCCCGAGTGTTGGAACGGAGCATGGTTCGCTTAAGCGATTGTAAAGCTTTCTTGTCCCTAAAAAAGCCAAGCACAACCGATTCCAGGCGCGTTGTGCGGGTGTAATCTTTTTCGTTGGGATATGGCGGAGAGGTAATCACTGCATCAATTGATCCACGCCGCACGAATTGCGCGAGTTGCCTGGAGTCGGCATGGTGGATCATCGAAGTCGCGGACGTTCCATGGTCAAGCACCCGCAGATCGTTAACAACCTTGCGCACCAACCCCAACCATGTTGAAACAACGGGCACATCTTCCTTCGCCGGACCTACGCCCACTTCAGGCCCGAAGTGCAGGTTGCTAATGCTTGTCACAAGCCCTTTCGCGAGTGCCAGCCGAAGGTGAGCGACTCCATAGTCCGCACTGTCGATGTTTCGCAACAGCAAGAGGGTTTTGTGGAGAGGCAGAGCGCTTATCGAATTCGTCAATAGCAGTTGAAATGCGTCATCCGGCAGCTTCCGAAGCAGGAGATCGTTGGGGGGTTCGTGAATGAGATTGGGTTGGGGGTCATCAATCACCCCTTGCGTCTCCAGTTCCGAGATCGACCGTTCGGCCACAGCAACTGCAGTTCTCTCAAGGCGATCAGGATCGAGGCTCCAGTCAAGCTTCGTGCAACTCGCAAAATGTGCCATCGGGTGAGCCTCAATGCCGACGCTGTTGTAACCTGATTTCCTGCACTCAACCGGAGTTGTTCCTGTGCCGCAAAACGGATCGAGGATGCACCCCCCTTTTCGAATATCGAACGTCTCTAGATACGACCGCACGAGATGCGGCGGATACGACAACACGAAGCGATACCAGTCGTGGGCAGCTCGATCTGCAGCTTCCATTCGATTCGATTCGCGATTTGTTTTCAACGCCGTCGAGTTATTTTTACGTCGTTCAGCCTTGTCGATCACGTGGGGCATGTTCGCTTGTATTTCTACCAGAACAGCAAAGCGCAGACGATGGTTGCCGCGCCCCAGGCGATCCCGCCGATGCAGGCGGCTTTCCAACGGATCGGGGCGGCGGTGAGCCAATTAATGGCATCGCGCAGGAGATAGGGCATTCCGACAAAAAACAAGCCTGCGATGACCCAACCGTAAGCGACCACGGCGACGAGGAGGCGGGAGGGCTCGGTGCGGAGGACGGCGGATTCCAACAATGGCTCGGCGGCGAGCAGAAGCACCATGCCGAGGGCGCGGACAGCGAGGAATTCCGGCACGTAGATCCACGAGAGCACGGCCCCGACGACAATCGCCCCGAGCATGACCATTCGCAGGCCGGAAAACTCACCAAGGTCGATTTCCCGGACGAGCAGGAAGCTCCACACGGCGGCGATGGCGAGGAGAACAGTGGCAGCGGCGCGCGAACGGGGAAACGTCGTGGCCCACGCTTTCACGGATGTCTCGCGAAACAGAGCCCAAGCGTGAGCGAGGACGAGGAGGATGCCGAGTGCGAGTCCCGTCAATTGAAGCGGAAGGAGATAAATCATGCGTTGGTTGCCTTGCGGCGAGTGTCTTTTTCCCAGACGCGCTCGCCGAGTGCAATCTCCGCGGCGGCCACTTGGGCTTCTTTTTTGCTCTGCCCGGTGCCGCGGGCCAGCTCACGTCCGTTCCACATTACGCGGCAAAGGAAATGTTTCGAGTGTTCGGGGCCGGTCTGTGAGAGCAATTCGTATTCGGGTGCTGCGGGGGAAATCGACTGGAGCAACTCTTGGAGAAAACCTTTGGGATTGATTTCCTCCGGTTGGCTGGCGAGATCCGCAAAGACTTCTTCCATCTGCCGGAGAATAAAAATACGCGACGCCTCGAAGCCGCCATCGAGAAAAATCGCGCCAACGACAGCCTCGAAAGAATCCGCCAACGTGGAAGCCCGCTCACGTCCGCCGCTGGCCTCTTCACCGCGTCCCATCATCAAAAACCTCCCGAGATCCAACGCCAGCCCCCGTTCCCGCAGAGCGGTTCGCGAGACGATGCGCGTGCGAAGTTTTGTCAAACGCCCTTCACTGAAGTCCGTAAACATGCGGTAGAGATGCTCGGTGACGGCGACTTGAATCACGGCGTCGCCCAAAAACTCCAGCCGCTGGTTGTCGAACGGGTAATCCTTCCGTTCGAGCGAAATGCTGGGATGCGTCAACGCCTCGGCCAACAACAGGCCGTTGCGAAATTTGTAGCCCATCCGTTCTTCAAGCGGATTCATGATGGATGT